>CAZXFO010000078.1:0-4194 GCA_964639745.1 uncultured Coxiellaceae bacterium
AACAATGGTTAGCCCCAAAAATAGATTTACGAACTTTTCGCCTACGCTACGCGAATGGATAACATTGTTAATTAAATCTGCTAAGACAATAAAAGGAATCGCAGCCACCTGCTTTAGACCATTATAGAAATTCTTTATTCCGTTAACCGGCTGGAGCCATTCTTGTCTTTTTTCGTCCTGCTCTAAAGCAAAATTATATGGCTTAAATGCATTAGCAAAATCATTCCTCATGTCTTGCCAGATTTTTCTATTCGAAAAAAACTTACCAAGCACTTCATCTATTGAGGATCTAGGGGAATGAAGGCGCGAAGGTACTACATCACTTACTACATCGCCAATGAATGCGCCAACTACTAGGCTTAAACCGAGAGTGGTAACAATGGAAGATACAGCAAGAGCACCCGCAAAAATTGCAGGAGCTATTTTAATAAAGGCTATAAGGCCAGATAGCAGCGCACTACCAACTATCGATTTCCATTTACCTGTTGGCTTAGCAGCACGACTACTTTTAGTAGTCGGGAATATATCATTATATTCATCATCTAAATCATATCTAGGTAGCATACATCACCTCAAAATGTTGAACGCATATATTACCTCAGCATCCTTAAAATAACATTAAGGCATAAAAATCAAGGGGTTTAATGGCAGGCTTACTCTAAAAGCTGTATCCCCGCATTAACGAAAAGCAAAACCTGGACCCCACGCCTTAAGCCCGCCACGCCATGCTCGCGGCTTCGACTTCGTAAGGCTCTGGGTGACCGAGGTTACTAAAGCGCGCTACCAGACCCCGCAACAAATTTCTGTGATAACCAGTATATTTTGTCTAAATATGCAGACAGGAATTTTGCGGGGAGAAAGCATGCATAAAAGGATTACTAAGGCTCAGATCAATCGGACAGAAGCAATGTCGCCTTAGGCGTACTCGATACCCCCTGTTTTCACAGAGGGTCAGAATGACATCTACTCCATCCCCCAACTAACAGCTAGCCTAATAGCTCCTTTAAACTGCTGTAATTCAGCAGAATTTTGGAATGCTGGACTGTCACTGAAGAGGCTGAAATAATCCTTGGCAAGCCGAATTTTTTCCTGGCCAGCCACAATTTTAAAACCGTTATAATAACCACATTCATCAAGTCTCTTTATATTTGTAGCTTGCCCCCCTTCTCGAGCTTTGTAGAATTTTCCTTGCACCTGGCTTACATAATCGTCTAGACGCTCTGAAATCTGCTCTGATGATTGACTACTATTAAATAGTTTCTCAACCTCACCTAGAATTTCTTGGATAGACGGTCTTCTTTCAATTGGGCCTTTAAAGCTGTTTTCAGAATTATTCTCAAAATTATTATTTAATTGACCCTTAATACTATTATCTAGTTGGCTTTTCGGTCTATCACGCAAATACGTTAATCCTGCTCTCAATAACTTATCAAGATAAACTAACGGAGTCGTTGCTACTTGAGTTAATCCTCGAAACATCGTTAAGGCGCCAGTAGCAAGATGAGCCAGCGGCATAATGGTTAGCCCAAGAAATAGATTTACGAACATGTCGCCTACGCTACGCGAACGGACGACGTTGTTAATTAAATCAGCTAAGGCAATAAAAGGAATTGCAGCCACCTGCTTTAGGCCATTATAGAAATTCTTTATTCCGTTAACCGGTTGGAGCCATTCTCGTCTTTTTTCGTCCTGCTCTAAAGCAAAATTATATGGCTTAAATGCATTGATAAAATCTATCTTCATACCCCTTGCAATACCAGCCATCTCGAGCCATTTGATCCGCGCCTCAATTTCTGGCACAAGGGGTTTTCTAAAGCGAGAGGGGATAACATCACTCACCACATCACCAATGAATGCACCAACTATCAGGCTTAAACCGAGAGTAGTAACACCGGAAGCTACAGCGACAGCACCCGCAAAAATAGCAGGAGCTATTTGAATAAAAGCTATAAGGCCAGCGACTAACGCACCGCCGATTATCATTTTCCACTTATTTTTTGACTCAGCAGCACGAATTTTACTAGCTACGGATATATCATCAAACTTATCATCTAAAGCATACCTAGGTAGCATACATCACCTCAAAAATATTGAACGCATATATTACCTCAGCATCCTTAAAATAACATTAAGGCATAAAAATCAAGGAGCTTAATGATAGCACTTTGAGATTCTTCGCGTTGCTCAGAATGACAATGTCGCCTCAGAATTACAGCACTATATTCACACCATTATTACTTAGAACTGCATGTTCATATGTGGCTGGCTTTCCTGCGATGAGGAATAACTATACTCACTCTCACTTTCAGTATACTGACTTCCAAAACTAAAGTTGCTTGGGTAGTTAGCGCTATAACTTGAAGCCCAATGCTCTAAATCTTCATCAACTCTTTCTCGCTCGCTTAGATCAGATAACATCTCTCTAGCACGATTTATTTCTTTGGTTTTTTCTGCAGCCTTCTCCTCATTGCCAAGATTTTTATCTGGATGCCATTTCAGCATAGCTTTACGATAAGCTTTATTAATTTCTTCCTGGGTAGCATGAGGCGATACACCTAATATTTCATAAGGGCTCGGATGATCCACAATAATAAAGCGTTCAGTCCGCTTAAATCTTGGCGGAACTGATTGGCGAGCACGTTGATATTGATTAGCCTCGGAGAACAAGCCAGTAAAAAATCTAGCTATCACCTTCCAGAAAGTAAGCAAAACTTCATTCTGCCATCGCTGCCAATCAGCATCGGAAGGCTGCCACCAGCCTTGAGTATTATCGGCATCAGAAGGTTGCCGCCAACCTCGAGCATTATTATTGTCAGCTTGAGAAGCTTTCCTAGACTGAGACTCGGCAAACTTCATCGCAACTCTTTCTGTTGCGAATCCACCACCAGAAGCATCCAGCCGCAGCGTTAAAAGACCACAGATCCTTGCGATCTCTTCAAAGCGGTCATGAATATTGACTATATCCATCGCAGCCCTTAGCTCTAGGCTAATTTTATTTATATCACTTGAGTTTGCATTCATTAGCAGAAGTTTATGGATCAAGGCTTTACGTAATATTGGTATGTCAGATTCATAATCAGGCTTAATAGTGTCGCAGGCCAAATTAAATGCTTTCCACAATTCTCTCCAGGCATTTTGATTCTGATTTTTAATCTGAGTGATATTATCCTGATCATCTGGCGACAAGTTCTGGAAATAATCGCTATTATTAAGCTCTGAATCAAATTTGATAAACGGCGGCTTCATTTTAACCGGCATCATTGCACCCAACAAGCCTCCAATCACAATACCTATCCCTAGGCTTAAAAACACTGTGCCTAGAAACCCAAATGGTAATGTTAATATCCCTGTAGCAACTAAAACAAAACCGGTAATGGCGAAAACAGGGCCGCCTATCATAGAGCCCAATATACTTGAGCGCAGTCTTTTTCTTAAATTACTTAAAGCCATGAAGCCTCCTAATGCAACAATCGCAATATTAACATCGAATTTTTAACGCGTTATTAAGAAAGTCCCGCCCATACTGACTCAACCCCGAGCATTCTGACAGCTATCAAAGACCTTTCGCTATAACATCGACCTTAGCCGCACAAATAAAATCATTTTCAGAGAGCCCTTGAATGGCATGCGTCGTGTAATGTACCACACAATAGTTATAGCCGACTTCCAAGTCAGGGTGATGGTTCTCAAGGTTTGCCATCCAGGCAATAGCATTCACAAAACCCATAGTTTGGTAAAAATTTTTAAAAGTAAATCGGCGGCTAATACGCACAGCATCTGCATTCACTTCCCAAGCGGGAAGATGAGCAGCAAGTTTAGCAATATCTTCACGATTTAAAGGCTTAACACCAGCCTCGCAAGCTAGACAACGTTTTGAATGCAATTCATCCATATAGTTCCCTTTAAGAGTTGAATATGTATCAGTAGGCTACTGACTTTGGCGCATCAATATTAAGTTGCTTAACAGTCTCTGCGGCTGCATCAGGCAGCGGAAATAAGCGACAATATTCATAAGCCGCTTGTACTACTTGATCCAAGGTTACTTGCGCTGTGGCCTCAGAGCTGTAACTAGAACCCCACCACCGTGATTGCGCCTCACGTAACTGGTCATACAATTGATCGAATTTTTCTTGCTTAGACTTCAACTGGCTTGGTCTTATTTCAGTTGGATGCTTTTCAGTTAGCTGCTCACTA
>CAZXFO010000079.1:0-6459 GCA_964639745.1 uncultured Coxiellaceae bacterium
GGCTGTACTTCAATATTTTCAAATATATCTTGGTGTTGGGCAGGGTTATGGTCGTTATTTGACACTATATAATTCCCCCGACCGTCATCATTTTCTATAACTTATAAATTTGCTTCCAATGATAGCTTTATCACTAGGAGAAAATCCATTAGTTTTAATATCTTCTATTGCCAATGCATTTTCTATTCTATTAAAAACATCCTGCCAATCCCGCTCAGGGGTTGCGTGGCAATATATTGTAATTTGTTTTCCAAATTGAACGGGGTCTTTATAAAAACCAGCATTAGGTATTACAACTTTTGTAACCAATTTCTCATCTATAAAGATATCTTTAATAGCATCCCATGCTCTCGCTAAATTCTCGATATCTGAATCATCGACTGATATATGAGCTTTCCAGCCAACAACATTATTTGTAATTATATCTTGGCATCCAAAATTTATAAACAAACTTCCAGGTGCTCTCGAAGCTGCGAATTCGCCATGCGAACTGCCCAAAACAGCTTCTTTTTCCTCAATAAAATTACTAATAAAATTTCCATATGTGAATTGTTCTTTAGGATCTTCCACAAAAATCGGCTCAATTACAGAGCTTCGCTCAACTGAACTTATTGAGCTCGACCAACCAGAGGAAGAATCACTATCGTCGTGACTTTGCATAGCTCGCACCAAAATTGATATATAATAATTATAGCAGGGCATTGGCAACTCATAATATTATATTTTTCAAAGGCATATGATCTATCAGGCATGTCCGTAACGATCTGTAAATCGATAAATATGATCTTACCTACTTAAGCATTCTCAAGCTACCTCACTTCGTATATCATCTGGGCAACTCTCAAAGGACAGCTTATGAATCAGCTCTCAGACAATAGTCGCTTAATATCGCATAACATCTCCACAGCAGACCTCAATCAAATCGTTAAAGAAAAAGCTGAAAAGATCAAATCAGCAGGTGATAAGCCTTACGCTTCTGTTGACCAGCAATTAGAATTACTGCACGAATTAACCCAATTCGATTTTGGTCGCTTCCTGCTATGCAATAAAGGCATCAATGGCTATTGGACGCATTACATGCTTACTTACCCTTGGCAGCCCAAGAAAGCCCGTCAAAACCGCTTAGAAGCGTTTATTTTAGAGCGGGCACCCACCGTGTTGGCTACACAAGAACGCTTTCGAATCTTTTTAAGCGAAAATCAAAAATTAGTTAGCGATAACAATAAATTGGCCTGCATTCCTAGCGGTATGATGGGTGAGCTTTTATATCTCGACTATTCCTCAATAACAGATATTCATTTGGTAGGCATAGATTATGATCACGACACACTTGATGATGCTAAGAAATTAGCCCAAGAAAAGAGTCTTTTAAAGTTTACTCAGTTTGAACAGGCAGACGCATGGCAATTAAACCTAGATAATGAATTTGATTTAATCTCAAGTAATGGGTTAAACATATACGAACCTAATGAGAGCAAAGTGGTAGCCCTTTATCAGCAATTCTATAATGCTTTAAAATCTGATGGAAAGCTGGTAACAAGCTTTCTCACACCACCACCTCAACTCACAACCGATTGTGAATGGAATATGGGCGCAATCAATCAGCAAGACTTGCTGTTACAAAAGATCATCTTCGTGGATATTATAGAAGCTAAATGGCAATGCTTTCATTCAAGCCAATTCATGCAAAAGCATCTTGAAGCCATTGGGTTTAACTCAATTCAATTTATTTACGACAAAGCTAAATTATTCCCAACGGTTATCGCTACCAAGTGATAGCTCCGAACTTGTCAAAAAATGTTGTTGATTATTCTTATCCAAAATAATGAGCTCTCCCCGCTCTGAAATCCCTTGGACGGTTCCACTTATCTCTTTTGCATTAATTTCCTTTCCGCGCAAAATATCATGCTCATTGCATAAAGCTAAAAATGGCTTTAAGCCTTGTGTTTGAAACACTGGTATTTGAGTCAGCAATTCATTTAATAAAATTCCAGCAACATGATTACGTGAAATAGGAATATTTAAAGCTTCGTCTAAACTTGCCCATAAACTTCTTTTTTCAGCAGGCAAATTTAAATTTAAACCTATACCTATCACAGCCAAATTACCGTGGGGAGAAATAATAGTTTCTATTAAAATACCTGCTAATTTGCGGCCAGAATATAATACATCGTTAGGCCATTTTAATCCTAGTTGCTGAACGCCCAATTTCTTCAATGCCAGGATAATGACCGCACCACAAACGATACTTAAGGCTGAAAGATTTTGAAATGAAGTTGGAAAACACCAACTTAAAGAGCAATAAATATTAGTATAGGCTGGTGAGTACCATATTTTTCCTTGGCGACCGCGTCCTTGTGTTTGTTCTTCTGCAAAACACACTTGGCCTGATAGCGGATGAGCTTTTAAATGAGTTAACAAAAATGAATTTGTTGAGTCTGTTGATTCCAATATTTCAACATTAGATAAATAAACTTGATTTTCAGGCGACAAACCCGAAGTGATTAATTTTAGGCCAAGTTTTTCTGGCTGATCGTTCATAGCACAACCTACCTATTGCATAATTTATCAAAGGGGGTAAAATTGAGCATAAATTACATCCTTAAGGAAGGGAATATGAAAACTGCTCTTTTATTGGTCGAAATTCAAAATGACTATTTTCCTAACGGCCGTATGTGCATAGAAAAAAGCACTTATGTCGCCGCTAAGGCAAAACAAATCTTACAAGCATATCGCGCCCGGGAATGGCCTGTAATTCACGTTCAACAAATTTCAACTCGACCCAATGATACCTACTTTCTGCCTTGCACAAAAGGCGCTGAGTTTCACCCCGATCTTCAACCAACCAAAGGTGAAATCATTGTTAAGAAACATTATCCCAATAGCTTCCGTGACACCAACTTATTAAACGTCTTGAACAAAAATCATATTAACCATTTAACGATTTGCGGCATGATGACTCATAATGCCATCGATGCAACTACTAAAGCAGCATACGACAATGGTTTTATGTGCACTGTTCTCCATGACGCCTGTGCAACTAAAGATATTCACTTTAATGATTCAATCATTCCTGCACACAACGTACAAAATTCATTTTTAGCAGCGCTTGAGCCTATTTACGCATCTGTGTTGAGCTCAGACTCCTTCTTACAAATGATTAGCGTGCGTTCTACCGCAGCAGCTACTGCTTAATTGTTAACCCTCCTTCCTCTAATTTAAAGTTAGAGGAAGGCAGGAAAAAATCATATATGCCAGCTTCGCTTTCTCCCAAACGCTTTCAACAAATTGCTCTTAACTGGTTTGATCAATACGGCCGCAAGAATTTCCCTTGGCAACAAAATAAAACGCCTTATAGCGTATGGCTTTCAGAGATCATGTTGCAGCAAACTCAGGTAACTACAGTTATACCTTACTACCAGCGTTTTTTAAGCCAATTTCCCGATGTTACTGCGTTAGCTAATGCTAAAGAAGATGAGGTATTACATCTTTGGGCAGGTTTAGGTTATTACAGCCGCGCCCGCAACTTGCATCGCACAGCTAAGATGGTCCAACAACAATGGAATGGCCAATTTCCAGATAACGTCGAAGAATTGCAAAAGCTGCCAGGCATTGGCCGCTCAACAGCTGGCGCTATTGTCAGCTGTGCATTTTATAAAAAAGCAGCCATTTTAGATGGTAATGTCAAAAGGCTTTTAACCCGTTTTCATGGTGTTACTGACCCTATTGATTTACCTAAAACACAAGCGCAACTGTGGGAATTAGCAGAACAATACACTCCAGCAGATCGTGTTGCTGATTACTCACAAGTCATGATGGATTTAGGCGCAACAATATGTACCCGTAAAAATCCGCGGTGTAACGAATGCCCCTTACAAACCTATTGTCTCGCTCATCAAACGGGCATCGCTAATGAGCTCCCCACTAAAAAAGCTAAGCGCGCTATACCTATCCGTGAAGCCACTTTTTTGGTTTTGCGTTACCAAGATAAAGTTTTGTTACAAAAGCGTCCCTCAATCGGTATCTGGGGCGGGCTTTGGAGCTTACCGCAATTAGCAGAAAAGGTTTCTTTGAACGATGTTAAAGAATTTTGTCGCGAAAGCTTTAAGCTAAACCCAAAAACAGCTAAAAGCTTAAAACCCTTTCGCCATACATTTAGCCATTTCCATTTAGATATCCATCCCGTTGAAATAACTTTAAGCGCGGTAACACCGAAGGCCATGGATGGTAATTCGCTAATTTGGTATAGTCTCAACCAACCGGAAGCCTTGGGCCTTCCTGCTCCCGTGCAATCATTATTAGAAAGTATAGGTAAGCCATGACACACCACATTTTTTGCATCAAGCTACAAAAAGAAGCTGAAGGCTTAGACAAACCACCCTTCTTTAATGCTCTCGGTGAAAAAATTTACCAGAACGTTTCTAAAGAAGCGTGGCAGATGTGGTTAGGCCACCAAACCATGCTTATCAATGAATACCGCTTAAGCTCTATAGACCCCAAAGCCAGGCAATTTTTAATACAAGAAATGGAGAAATTCTTCTTTGGTGAAGGCAGCGCAAAACCCGAAGGTTACACACCAAAAAAGTGAATAAATCCTTGACTCTATACCCCCTAACCGATTAAATATACGCTTTCCTGGCCAGATAGCTCAGTCGGTAGAGCAGAGGACTGAAAATCCTTGTGTCGCTGGTTCGATTCCGGCTCTGGCCATGGTTATAAGCTAACCTTCAATTTTTCTTTTGCCTCTATCTTCTGAACGAAGTGCACTACTGTCCGGTTAATCTATATATGACCAATCACCTTCTATGGTAACTGTCTCCCCGCAAAATTCCTGTCTACACATTTAGACAAGAATCTGTGGTTATTACAGGAATTTGTGCGGGGTCCGGTTACAGGCTTCAACAATAGGCTAGAGTCGAGAATTTTGCGGAGAGACAGCTTTTATAACAAGTGAACACTTATGATGCGGATTAGCCGGATAGTAGTGGAGCGAAGAAAGGTCTCTTCAGGATTTAACAATATACTCTCAGGTACCTGCACACCAATATTTAATATATGCTATTTTATTAAGGCAGAAGCTATTTGTAAGGAAGCAATATGAGCGATATGTCTTATACCGAATTGAAAAGTTATATCCTATCCTCCATTGATATTTCTTCTAATGACCTAACAGCCATTTCTGCTTCCTTTTCTAAGCTTTATAAAGCGTTTCAAACTGAAGCTGTTAATAAAGTTCATGTCGAAAACATTCCTAATACCTGTTTTAAGTGGATATATAGCAACAACAGCAACCGCGACAAAGTGATGCTTTTTTTTCATGGCGGCGGCTACACGATGGGCTCAACGGAAGATCACCTTGAACTTATTACACAATTAATTTTAAAAACCGGCATTACTATACTCAGTGTCGATTACCACTTAGTTCCATCCTCTCATTTTCCTGCGCCTCTAGAAGATGCTTTCTCGGCTTTCCAATGGTTATTACAAAAGAAATTTAATCCTCAGCAGATTGGCTTTTCTGGAATATCAGCAGGCGGGCTACTGACGACACAGCTTATATTTAAATGCCAAGAAGAAAATATACCTCTGCCTAAGTTTGCCTTAGTTTTATCTGGGCCTTGTAACTTAAATTTTGATACAGCCAGCACAGACTATAATGCGGAACGGGATTGGATTAATAAGGAACGCTTACAACATATTAAAAATCACTATCTACCTCAGAATCTTAACCCTTACAAAAATTTACTAAACCCGACTGAAGCTTGCTACAAAAATTACCCCGCCACTTTCTTTCAAGCCGGTGATTATGAGCTCCTCCTTGAAGATAGCTTATGTTTTTATCGGAAGTTGCGTGAACAACACCATAACGTATACCTAAATATTGTTCCTGAATTACCTCACTGCTGGCAGCTATTTTCTAAAGTATACGAACCAGGTAGAAAAGCCATCAATGCTGCAGCAGATTTTTTAAATCAACATGTTTAACATTATTAGCAGCGCTTCTTGACTTAATTTCAGCTTATGAGGACCAGCTTATTGTTTACCTACAGCTGGCTTTTCGCTTTCACATTTAACTTTGGCGGTATCTTTACATTTCTTTTGGCAATCAGGATCACGTGAAAATTGGCAATTATTCATGCAATCACCAAATTTATTATTGATGCAAGTCTCAGTATCATAAGGAGGCTCTAAAGGTGCTGTTTCTTTTGAATAAGATGGGTTAAAGAAAAACAGCGGTATCAAAACGAGCAATATAATTTTATTGGTCATGATTAACTCCTAATCTATTTGCTAATATTAATTCTAAATGTTAACTGATAATATACGGCTTTATTTTAACACTGAAAAGATTTATGACCCAATCCCGGACCAGTGAATTACCTAGCTCAGCTCAAGAGTGCTTGCAGCAAATTTCAAGCTACACTGAAGCATTACAACAGGTTCTTAACAAATATACAT
>CAZXFO010000080.1:0-1766 GCA_964639745.1 uncultured Coxiellaceae bacterium
GCAAAAGAGCTAGCCGTAGTCAGTGAAAAAGCGCGTAATAAACAATTGTTGCCTAATGATATGCAAGGTGGTTGTTTTTCTATCTCAAGTTTAGGTGGAATAGGTGGCACTGCTTTTACTCCTATTATCAATGCGCCTGAAGTGGCTATTTTAGGTGTATCAAAAGTAGCGCAAAAGCCAGTTTACCAAGATGGTAATTGGGTGGCACGCTTAATGCTGCCTTTGTCCCTCTCTTACGATCATCGCGTCATCGATGGTGCTGAAGCAGCTAGATTTATTGTTTATTTATCTGACTTGCTTTCAGATGTGCGCCATTTGTTGCTTTGATTTGACCGAATATTTTAAACATACAATTTATTTAACGGAGCTCTTACATGTCTACATCGACAAAAACCCAATTAGTGGTAATTGGTAGTGGTCCTGGTGGTTATACAGCAGCTTTTCGTGCTGCCGATTTAGGGTTGCAAGTTATTCTTATTGAAAAAGAACCAAACTTGGGTGGGGTCTGTTTAAATGTAGGATGTATTCCTTCCAAAGCTTTATTACATGCTGCCAAAGTATTAGAAGAAACCCATGAAATGGCAGAGTTTGGTTTGAAGTTCGGTAAGCCAGAAATCGATACCGAGAAGCTCCGTGGCTGGAAAAATAAAGTAGTTACTAAGTTGACTGGCGGTTTGAAAATGTTAGCCAAGCAGCGCAAAGTTACTGTTATGCAGGGCGAAGCTAAATTTATTTCTGATAAAGAAATTACGGTTACTGGCGCTGAGGGTAAACAAAACATTCAGTTTGATAATATTATTATTGCTGCTGGATCACGTCCGGTTCAATTGCCTTTCTTGCCGCAAGATCCCCGTATCATTGACTCCACTGGGGCGTTAGAGTTAGAGCAAACCAAATGTAAAATGTTGGTTATTGGCGGTGGCATTATTGGCTTAGAAATGGCAACTGTTTATGAAGCCTTAGGTGCTGAAATCACTATCGTTGAATTGATGGACCAGATTATTCCGGGTTGCGATGCAGATGTTGTTGCTCCATTATATAAGCGCATTCAAAAGCGGTACAAGAGCATCATGTTGAAAACCAAAGTGACTAAAGTGGAAGCCAAAAAAGATGGCTTGATGGTTACCTTTGAAGGTCCTCAAGGGCAATCACAAGAAAAATTTGATCGCATTCTTTGTGCCGTTGGTAGAAGACCTAATAGCGATATGCTTGATATTGCTAAGTCTGGTGTCAAAGTTGATGAAAGAGGCTTTATTAGTGTCGATAAGCAAATGCGCACTAATGTTCCTCATATTTACGCCATTGGTGACATTGTGGGTCAGCCTATGTTGGCTCATAAAGCTATACCTGAAGGCCGAGTGGCTGCTGAAGTCATTGCTGGCAAGAAACATTATTTTGATCCTCGTTGTATTCCAAGCGTTGCTTATACCGATCCTGAAGTGGCATGGGTTGGCCTTACCGAAAATGAAGCTAAGAGTAAGGGCATTGCTTACGGTAAAGGGGTGTTCCCTTGGGCTGCAAGCGGCCGTTCGTTAAGTATCGGCCGAGATGAGGGTTTAACTAAACTCCTCGTCGACGAAAAGACTCATCGCATATTAGGCGCAGGTATTGTTGGACCTAATGCTGGTGAATTAGTAGCAGAGATTGCTTTAGCCATTGAAATGGGCTGTGATGTTGAAGATTTGGCTTTGACAATTCACCCGCATCCAACCTTATCGGAAACTTTAGCATTGTCAGCTGAAGTGTTTGAAGGTACTATAACCGAT
>CAZXFO010000081.1:0-3040 GCA_964639745.1 uncultured Coxiellaceae bacterium
CAATTACTCGACTCCCTCTAGTTTCAATATTAAGTGTGCGATTAATTATTTTTTTATCTTGTGTTTCTCCAAACAAACACACTGAATTTGGAGATTTTCTTTCGTAGGTAAGATAGAGCTTATTAGGCTCAGGCAAAGTTCGAGGGATGCTCTTGGGTGCATAAAAGTAATTAGGGCAGTTGCTTGCCCAGGATGGAAAGTCTACTGATGACGGAGAAAATATAGACGAACGCAGTTGTTTTTTGTTTAATAGACGTCGTAGAAACTCATCCAGTCTTGCGTGTGCTGGTGGATCACCACTTACAGTCATATATACTCCGCCTAAACCGGCCCTCGTTTATTAAAGTATAGTATATTTAATGACTTTATTTGCTTAATATGATGAAAATTTAATCTTTAAAATACAGTAACTTATGAAATTAAACTTACTTTTGACATAATTTAAGGGTTGTATTTTGACTTCATATCCTGAAGTAAATATCTTTTGTTTCAAGGTCTTATGGGCCCATCTTGCTCGCCTAGTAATTAAATACATGCTATGATGTTTCAAGTTTTATTAAGCACTGAAGACGCCATTCAATGGAAAATGTTATTACATATGAACAACCGTTAAGCGAAATTTTTCGTGTTTGTTTGCGCTTAGAACATCTTTTCGAATTAATCGATCATCAGCTACCAGACACTTCATTTAATGGTACGCGAAACATACTTTCGATTATCATTAACATTCTGCATTTATTAGATAGACCGGATTTAAAAGCTAAGCTAGCTAAAGAGTTGGGGCATCAAACCACACAACTCATACGCTTAGAGAATATGCCACAAACCGATAAAGAAAAGCTTCGAGAGGTTGTTAAGCAATTAGAAGATTTAACCCGTTCATTTATCGAAAGTAGCGGTAAGATTGGTCAAAATCTGCGTGAAGTAGGATTGCTCAATAATTTGCGCTTACACTTAATGACGCCAGGCGGCGGTTTGAACTTTGATATTCCTGTGTACCACTATTGGCTGAATCAGCCTGAAGAGGCTCGCTTAGAGTCGCTACGCTCTTGGCTAATGGAGTTTCAACAAGTTAGAACTGCTATTAACTTATTGCTTAGACTGGTAAGAGAAAGCACCCCTATCCAGCAAAAAACTGCTACACATGGATTTTACCAAGAATTATTGGATCCTCAGCAACACTTACGAATAATTCGTGTAGCAATACCTTATGATGTTGCAGCTTATCCAGAAATAAGTGTAGGCCGCCATTTTGTAAGCATACGTTTTTACTCACCTGAAATTGTATTGCGCCCTACTCCTTATCAGCAAAATATTAATTTTGGTTTAGCTTATTGTAACGTTTAAAGTATATGGAAAATAAAATAATAGCTTGTCCTACTTGTCAAAAATCTCAAATTTGGGATAGTAAAAATCCCTACAGACCGTTTTGCTCAGAAAGATGTAAGTTGATTGATTTAGGTGAATGGGCTGATGGAGAAAGAAAAATTGCTGGGCCTCCAGTTGATTCGGAAGACAAGGACCAATAAAATCAGATGCATCTAGGCAGTCTGTAAACATCCACCTTGTTTAGAAATCAAAATGAATAATCAAATAATTATTGATGGCATAAATCCAGAAAAAATCCGTGAAACTCTTCATGAGGAAATTAAAAGCTTTAACTACCCACGTTTGGGAAGCTATGAGCTAAAACGTTTTGCTATTTATATGCAAGATAATGCTAAAAATACTATTGCTGGTTTATATGGTTTTATCATTGATAACCATAAAACCATACGAGTGGAGCTAGTTTGGGTAAAGGATGAATTTCGAAATCAAGGTTTAGGAACGCAGCTTTTCAATGAATTGGAGAGATATGCAATGACCCATGAGTGCAAGGTTATCCAGGCAAGCACTATGGAATTTCAAGCACCTATTTTTTATGAAAAAATTGGATTCAAATTGTTAGGGAAAATCCCAAAATGGTTTTGTGATAAAGATATGCTGTGTTTTATTAAAGAATTAATTTAAGCAAAACGTTCTATAACTTTTTCTAAAATAGTTTTATTGGCAGGTAAAAAATCAATTTCATTGAGTTTATCTAATGATACCCATTGGAATGCTTGGTCTTCCATTCCTTTTAATTGACCTGAGAATTGGTTAACTATCCATATGTCTAAAAAAACAATTTTTTCAGGATAATTATATTCAAGCTGCTGCCATGGTTCTGCTGCTTGAACATCAATGTCGAGCTCTTCCTTCAACTCGCGAACCAATGTTTGGTAGGGAGTTTCATCTTGTTCTTTTTTGCCACCAGGGAATTCCCAGTAGCCACTATAGCTTTTTTGAGTAGGCCGCTGGGTAACTAAGATTTCATTATTTGAATTTGGGACAACTCCTACTACAACATATACCATTTAGGTGAGCGTTCCATGGCAGTGTTTATATTTCTTGCCTGAGCCGCATGGACAAGCTTCATTGCGCCCAACTTTTCTTTCATCTCGAATAATAGGTTTCTGTAGTGATATAACATTATCGGGTTGTTCAGCCACAGCAGTGTCTAAATCATGCAATGCGTCCATTCCAGCATGCTGGTATTTCACTTCATTGCCAATGGCACGCTGTCTCTGCTTTTGCTCTAGACCATTTACGTCTTCTTCTATCTGTACTTCAAATTTACTGAGAAGTGAAATAACTTCATAATTGATCTTATCGAGCATTTGAGCAAAGAGCTCAAATGATTCACGTTTGTATTCTTGCTTAGGATTCTTTTGGGCATAACCGCGAAGGTGGATACCTTGACGTAAATAATCCATTGCAGCTAAATGCTCGCGCCAGCATTTATCGACTGTTTGGAGAGTCACCGCTTTTTCAAATTGACGCATTACATTTGATTCAGTTTTAGCTTCTTTAAGATCATATGCTTCTTTAAGAGCGGTATATATTCTTTGCCTTAGCATCTCTTCATCGATTGTTTCTTCACCTTTAAGCCAAGATTGAATTGGAAGCTTAATGCCAAGATCGCTTTCTAGGCGCGTCTCTAAACCTGGGATATCCCACT
>CAZXFO010000082.1:0-2427 GCA_964639745.1 uncultured Coxiellaceae bacterium
ACCAGATGCATTCAACGTACCGGAATTAAATACAGCATCTGACATTTTTAGACCATCAAGGGGATTTTGCCCGTCTTCAATAGCTGGTGAATCAATGGCCGCAAAATTCAACAATTGGTTGCCTGATAAATTAACAGTAAATGTAGATCCAGAGGCTAAAACTATACTCCCTAATCTCGCTTCAATAATTCCTTCGTTAGAAACATTATTGCCAACAAGAGCAGCCAAACCATTTTCTGCCACAGTAATAGAACCTTGATTGACTACCGAACCACCAAATGTGGATGGCTGACTAAAATTAAAGTGGCCTGCCATAAAATCGGTGTTCGTTATATCGGAGGTAGATGCTATAAGTCCGCCCACGCTAATTCGAGCTCTTGGTCCAAAAAATATGCCTGCTTGGTTGATCAGAATAAGCTGACCATTTGCATTTACCTGACCTAAGATTTGCGAAGGCCTGATTATGTCTGACTGTACGCGATTTAAAGTGATTGACTGAACTGAGGGCTGCTTAAAACTAACCGTCTCGTTAGCTGCCACATCAAAACTTCCCCAATTGATGACAGCCTTGTCGCTGGTTTGATGAATATAAGTTGTAGCCGATGATTGTAGGATAGCAGCGTTGCCTGCAGCAATTTCGCCGCCTTCTGGGTTAGCTTGAGCTGGCTGTATCGCATAAAATAACAGCAAGCCAAGTAATGCAATTAAACTCTTCCTGCTCCTTTCCACAATGCTACCGCCTTCCTTTGCGCCGCTAGTTTAAGTTTTCTATACTATCATATATTTACTTAATATTTACCTAAGAAGTTACATTTGAACCAGCTACTCATCAACTTTAAATTAAATAAATTTAATCAAGGAGTTAAAGGTTTTTAACTCACGTCAATTTCCTGCAGCATAAGCTATATTAATGGGTTAAAATTAAACCCAACCTCTAATCTGTTAGGGCAGCGCTTAATGCAAAAAATTTTACTGCTAGTGGCTATTTTTAGCCTATCTCTTCCTGCATTTTCAGCTGAAACTGATCCTATTAAGCTAATAGAGGTTTCTTACGTTAACGCCAATGATCCTAGCCCACAAAATAAATTCTCGTTACACACTAAATTTGTCACTAAAGCAAACATTACTGGCTGGGCCCTAGGCTTCAACATACCCAGGACATTTAAGCAATTTAAGGATCAAGCAAGCGGATTGGAAATTAATCCACTCATTGAAATTAAATTATGCGAAGGTAACAAGGGTCAATGCTGGCCCCTCACTATTATGGATAATCATTCGCATTATTCCAGCTTAGGCTCAATTAGCATACTTACCCCCACCGATAACTTGATGCTTCATGCTAATAGAACTTATATATTAGAAATTGATAATAGCAATCAGAGTCCACTACGTAATTATTCTGACATGCCGCAGAGTTTTTTCTTAATCAGAAATGAGAAAATTACTCCTATTGCAAGCCTAAAACCATCACAATATCAATTTTCTGATTATGACCAAGAAAAAATTGAAACTGTTATTAAGCAACACCTTAAGGATAATTGGGTAAATAGTAAGCCCATTGAACCTAATAATTTAGCTGATCATTTTTATTTAATACCGGCTCCTGTTTCCATTACTTTAACTGAGCAAAACAGCTTTGATTTTTTATCTCACAGCAAAATAACCATTAGGGATGATTTTAAAAGCACAACTAACAAAACTTTATTGAGCTCTTATCTCAAAAAGGATCTTAAAATTAAGTTAATAACCGAAGCAGAACATAATGACATTACTATCAAAAAAATATCGGATCTCCCCTCTGAGGGTTATAGACTTATCGTTCATGCAAACGACATCACTATAGAAGCCAGCACCACTGCGGGTGCATTTTATGCTGTACAAACATTAAGGCAGCTTTGGCATCATAATAATCGTATTCCTAGCATGGTTATTGTAGATTATCCTCGCTTCACCTATCGCGGCATCTTACTTGATGTAGCGAGGCATTTTTTTAATATCGATGATGTCAGAAAGCTAATTGATGTTATGGCCGCCCACAAACTAAATACATTACACCTCCATTTAGCAGATGACGAGGGGTGGCGACTAGATATAAGTGAAAATAAAAACGATCCATTGAGAAAGCTAATTACAAAGGGAGCTCAACGTGGTTTTAACATGCAATCAATATTACCTCCTAGCAACTTGATTCAAGCGAACCTTGATATTACGAATTACTGCGAACAATCCCCTCTGAATAATATAATCAAAAAAAATTACGCCCAAGCCAATAATATCTATAAAGGTTATTATTCGAGAAAAGAGATGCTTGCTTTAATTAGCTATGCTAATGCGAGAAATATCACTGTTATTCCTGAAATTGATTTACCAAGCCACGCTCGAGCTTTAATTTATTCACTACCAGACACTTTTATCAACCAACATGAT
>CAZXFO010000083.1:0-2415 GCA_964639745.1 uncultured Coxiellaceae bacterium
TGGATAAAGTTGCTCGATTCGAATTATTACTGAGTTAGTCAGTTTAAATTCGCGACGCTTTTCTAAGAGCTCATAATATACTTTGCCCGTGCAAAGGATAACTCGTTCAACTTGTTTAGGCTGAATATCGTTGGCCTCGGGGATAACAAGCTGAAAGCCACCCTTTGTTAATTCATCAATGGATGAAACTGCTAAAGGATGGCGCAATAGGCTCTTAGGCGTGAAAACAATGAGTGGTTTACGGTAAGGGCGCAACATCTGTCGACGTAATAAGTGGAAAATTTGAGCTGGAGTGGTCGGTTGGCATACCTGCATATTTTCTTGAGCACAAAGCTGCAAATAACGCTCGATACGTGCTGAGGAATGCTCAGGGCCAATTCCTTCATAACCATGCGGCAAAAACATGACCAAACCACAATGCCTACCCCATTTTTGTTCGCCCGAGCTAATAAACTGGTCAATAACTACCTGGGCACCGTTTGCAAAGTCTCCAAACTGTGCTTCCCAAATATCTAAATAACTAGGATCAGCAGCGGAATAACCATATTCAAAGGCAAGCACACCTTCTTCTGAAAGCAGCGAATCGACAATATTAATTTGAGCTTGATCAGGCGCAATATGGCTTAATGGTATATAAACTTCATCGGTATTTTGATCGTGAAGTACGGCGTGACGATGTGCAAAAGTCCCACGGCCAGCATCTTGACCGCATAAGCGGATCGGATAACCTTCGGTCAGCAACGTACCATAGGCCATGGCTTCAGCATAACCCCAATTTAAAGGAATAACGCCTTCGGTCATTTTCTTTCTGGCTTCGAGCATTTTCTTAACTTGTGGCTGCACTACAAAATTATTAGGTAGCTCTTCAATTTTCTTAGCAACTGCCTGTAATTTTTTTAGAGGAACCGCGGTTACTGCTTTCTCCTTCCAGCTCGTACCTAAAAAGGGTTGCCACTTAACAGCATATTCATATGCCGATTTATCCTTGATGGTTGGAACTACCGGCTTACCGTTATCTAAGGCATCACGATAAGCATCAGCCATTTGCTTTTCAGTTTGCTCATCAATAACCCCATCTTTTACTAACTTACGCGCATAAAGCGTTGCAGGAACCGGCATATCACGGATTATCTTATACATAATGGGCTGTGTAGCTGATGGCTCATCGGCCTCGTTGTGACCTTGGCGTCTGTAACAAACAAGATCAATAATAATATCACGTTTGAATTTTTGGCGATAATCAATAGCTAGTTTTGCAGCAAAGCAAACTGCTTCAGGATCATTAGCATTAACATGTAAAATGGGTGCTTCAACCATTTTTCCAACATCTGAACAATAGATAGTTGAACGAGAATCTTTAGGGTTACTGATAGTGAAGCCAACTTGGTTGTTAATAACAATGTGAATTGAGCCACCGACAGTGAACCACCGCGCCTGTGACATGTTAAAAGTTTCCATAACAACACCTTGACCAGCGAATGCTGCATCACCATGTATCTGCACAGGAATAACCAAATCATGATTTGAGTCACGACGACGACGTTGTCGAACGCGGACAGAACCTTGGACTACTGGTGACACAATTTCAAGATGAGATGGGTTAAAAGCTAGACTTAAATGTATTGGACCATTTTTGGTTTTAACGTCTGAAGAATACCCTAAATGATATTTTACATCTCCAGAATACATGCCATTATCATATTTACCTTCAAATGCATCGAAAACTTCTGCAGCATCCTTACCAATGATATTAACCAAAACATTTAGACGACCACGATGCGCCATACCAAAAACAAGTTCTTTTACACCATAACCCGCAGCATCATTTACAATGGTATCCAGAAGAGGAATAAAGCTATCCCCACCCTCAAGTGAAAAGCGCTTTTGTCCAACATATTTATTTCCTAAATATTTTTCTAAACCATCTGCAGCGATTAAACGGTCTAAAATTCTTAGCTTTTCATCTTTGGTTAAGGAGAAATTTCTCCAATCTTGTTCAATCTGTTTTTGTAACCAACTCACTTCTTCAGCACGATTAATATGCATGTACTCAAAGCCAATACTTCCGCAGTAGATTTCTTGCAGAGTTTGGTAGATTTCTTTTAAGGTTGCATTCGGCTTATTAAAACTTAATAAAGTATCAACATTGAATGCAGTATTCATATCTGCATCTGTAAATTGGTAATAAGCAGGATCTAATGATGCGTCGTACACACCCGGATATAATCCTAACGGATCAATATTCGCTTGTAAGTGCCCTAAGCGACGGAAAGCATAAATCATATCTACTACTTTTTCTTGGCGATGATCATAAGCTTGTTGAGGTACAGTAGCATGAGATCTTTTAGATTGGCGCGCCATTTTTTCAAAGTGCTGACGGATCTCTTCATGAGAAACATCACGGCGTCCAGATTG
>CAZXFO010000084.1:0-1788 GCA_964639745.1 uncultured Coxiellaceae bacterium
TTATAATTTTTATTTACATTGAGGATCCTCAAATGACATCGATGGCCCGCCTAAGTACCTTTACTTTAGCTATGCTCATTACAGGTACTGTCGATAGCATCCGCAACCTACCGGCATCGGCTCTCTTTGGCAGCACTTTAATCTTCTTTTTTATCTTTTCAGCCATCGTTTTTTTAATACCAGCTGCGCTCGTTTCCGCTGAATTGTCCGCCAAAATGCCTGAAGAAGGTGGCATATATCACTGGGTACGAGCCGCTTTTGGTGAAAAGCTCGGCTTTTTAGCTATATGGCTTCAATGGATTAGCAATATTTTCTGGTTCCCAACCATATTTTCCTTTGTAGCAGGCACAGCAACCTATTTAATTTCGCCAGAATTGGCCCAAAACAAGGTTTATTTAGTAACTGCCATCTTATTTCTCTTATGGTTTTTAACTTGGATTAACCTTAAAGGCATTGATGTAGCAGCTAAATTCACTAGTGTTTGCACTATCATCGGGCTAATTATCCCAATGGCCCTTATTATTACGCTAGGACTAGCATGGGTTTTCTTAGGAAACCCGCTACAAATTCATATGACCACGGCCAATATTTTCCCCCAGCTTTCTCATTCAGAAAACTGGATAGGGCTAACTGCTATTATGACTGCGTTTTGCGGGATGGAATTAGCAACAGTACATATTCGAGAAGTACGTAACCCGCAAAAAGCCTTCCCAAAAGCCTTGTTGCTATCAGTAATTTTAATATTATCAACTATGATTCTTGGCTCTTTAGCCATCGCCTTTGTCCTCCCCCAAAAAAATATCAACCTGGTAAACGGCGTCATGCAAACATTTAGCTACTTTCTTTCTGCTTATCACCTAGGCTGGATGATGCCTATTCTGACCTTTATGCTCATTGTTGGCAGCATGGGTGGCATCATCAGCTGGCTCATTTCTCCCGTCAAAGGGATGCTCCATGCGGCTCAACAGGATTTTTTACCTCCCCTTTTGAAATACGAGAACAGTAAAGGAGTCCCTCAAAATCTATTAGTTGGTCAATCTATTCTGGTCACTTTGGTGTGCTTATCATTTCTAATGATGCCAAGCGTAAACGGCTCTTATTGGCTGTTAACAGCCTTGAGCACTCAACTCTATATGCTTATGTACATTTTGATGTTCATTACGGCTATCTATTTGCGCTTTAAAGCTAAAAAAGCGGATAGTACAGGGGAATTTAAAATTCCAGGTGGCAAATTGGGCATATGGCTAACCTGTATATTAGGCTTAATCGGCTGCTGTATCACCTTGGGGGTTGGCTTTGTGCCACCACGTAACCTCGAGATAGGCAGCACTTTACGTTATGAAATAATGTTTTGTGGTGGGTTGTTATTAATGATTATTCCGGTGGCTTTAGCCTACCTTTATAAGCATCGCCATGATCTCGCTTTAAAAAAATATTTAGCAACTGACAAAGTATCTTGCTGCAAACTAGATCACTAATAATCAGATTGTTAATCCTGCTGCAGATGCAATAGACTGCATAACAGCAGGAATATTTAATAGTTGTATACGTTTATTTTGCTGTTTAGCCCACTTTTTCCATTCTATTAGCACAGCTAGCCCAGCGCTATCACATGCAGTAATTCCTGATAGGTCACACACCCACTCTGATCTTCGAGAGAAAGCCTCTCTACTTTCGTTCAAAATCTGAGTAGCTGTAGGGAATATAATATCCCCTGAAACCAAAAATTTATCTTGCGACCATTTAATAGATGGGCTTGGCATAAAAGTTTATTCCGGTGGGTTACTA
>CAZXFO010000085.1:0-6355 GCA_964639745.1 uncultured Coxiellaceae bacterium
AAACCGCCGCTAAATGCTTCTCCGCTATAGCCATTCCAACCGCGTTGGCTAATCCTTGCCCTAAAGGTCCTGTCGTTGTCTCAATTCCTGGTGTTTCTCCATATTCAGGATGACCCGGAGTTTTAGAATGCAATTGACGAAACTTTTTCAAATCATCGATCGATAAATCATATCCACTCAGATGTAATAATGAATAAAGCAACATACAGCCATGCCCGTTAGACAGAACAAAGCGGTCACGATTTATCCACTTGGGGTTCTTGGGATTATGTTGTAGAAATTTATTCCATAACACTTCAGCTATATCAGCCATACCCATTGGCATGCCAGGATGTCCTGAATTTGCTTTCTGAACAGCGTCTATACTGAGGAAACGAATTGCATTTGCAAGCTGGCGTGAAGTTGGCATGTCATTCTCTCTAATAAACTTAAAACGTTTAAATCTTAACGGATAACATCACCTGCGCCAAGCAATACTATAGTGGCTAGATAATTAAGAGTTGTATAGAATGATTTAAAATAGGAAGCGCGATCTACTATGGATTATGAATTAACTATTCTTATGCCATGCCTTAATGAGGCAGAAACATTAGGCATCTGCATTCAAAAAGCAAAAGACTTTCTTAAAACCTATAATATTCAAGGCGAAATCCTGGTTGCTGACAATGGCAGCAATGATGGCTCACCTGATATTGCTCGTGCTCACGGCGCCAATCTCATTTCGGTATCCACAAAAGGTTATGGTGCCGCTTTAAAAAGCGGCATTAAAGCCGCGAAAGGGCGCTATATTGTCATGGGGGATGCTGACGATAGCTACGACTTTCTAAACCTAATGCCTTTTCTAACAAAACTACGTGAAGGCTATGCATTAGTCATGGGTAACCGATTTAAGGGTGGCATCTGTAAAGGTGCGATGCCATTCCTTAATCGTTTTTTAGGCAATCCCGTTTTATCATTTATTGGTAGGACTTTTTTCAGATCGACATTGGGTGACTTTCATTGTGGTTTACGAGGCTTCGATCGAGATACCTTTCTACAGCTCGATTTGCAAGGCGACGGCATGGAATTTGCCAGTGAAATGATTATTAAAGCCTCGCTAAATAAAATCAAAACCACTGAAGTGCCTATACGGCTATTCCCAGATGGCCGCAGCCGCCAACCCCACTTGCGTCCTTGGCGTGATGGCTGGCGCCATTTACGGTTATTACTGCTATTCAGCCCGCAGTGGTTATTTTTTATTCCAGGTTTAACTCTGATTACTCTTGGCTTAATACTGATGAGCTTACTAGCCATCGGACCTTTAAAAATTGGCCATGCTACTTTTGATATACATACTATTCTCTTAAGTAGCGTCTTAACAAGAATCGGGGTGCAAGCGGTATTTTTTTCAGTATTCGCCCAATATGTTCAGAGTGTTCGCTTTAGCGTAAAGCCCAGTAAACTTATTCGTACGTTTACATTAGAACGTGGGTTAGCAATAGGCTTAACCTTATTAACAACAGGCAGTGCTATCATCTTATGGGAAATTTATCACTGGGCAAAACTAGGATTTGGGCATTTAGCACCCACCGAAATCATGCGCTTACTTATTCCCTCCAGTATGTTTCTTATTATTGGCATGCAATTTATTTTTGGTAGTTTTTTTATGAGCTTGTTAAATGTCTACCATCAAAAATCAGACTAACCATATAAAATTTTTAATAAATATTTCAGTCCTCTTTAGCGGCATTGTAATTTGCGGAGCAATCTCAGTTCTCTTAGGAAAAGATTTAAGCTGGGATCTTGCAAATTATCACTTCTATAATCCATTTGCATATTTACATCATCGCTCTACTCAAGATTATTGGCCCTTCCCATTTATACAAGCTTACTTCTCACCGACGATGGATTTTCTAACTTATTTTCTAGTTAACTATACAAACCCAATCTTTACTATGTTTCTTATGGGAGCCCTTCATGGAATCAATTTTTGGCTGACGTATCGCATCAGCATTGAAATATTAAATAGCCTGGCGCCCGAAAAATACTCGAATCTTATCGCGGTGTTATTGGCCCTGATAGGTATGTACGGCCCTACAGCCTTGCCAGGCATGGGCTCTTTCCAGCAGGACAATACTGTCAGTATTTTTATTTTGAGCTTTGTTTTACTACAGCTGAGGACTTGGCGACTTTATGCTAGTTGTCACAAAATATCGTGGTTATCTTGTTTCATAAGCTGCATTTTTTTAGGTATAGCTACCGGGTGCAAATTAACAGCAGGGATTTACATTGGTGGAACCATCATAGCCTGTTTATTAATGTCTTCCCCTCGCCACACAAAAATAAAGATATTATGTCTTTCATTATTAGGTATAGCAACCGGATTATTATTAGCAAATGGGTATTGGATGTTATTTTTATGGCAGCATTACCAAAATCCTTTTTTCCCGTTTTTTAATAGCATCTTTCATTCTCCCCATTTTCCGGACATAAGCTGGAGGGATACCCGCTTTTTACCGACTGGCTGGTTGCAAACATTATTCTTTCCATTCTTTTTTTCTTGGAATGGCCAAACTAGTGAATTACCATTTACCGACTTTCGTTTTGCATTGCTTTATCTCGCAGCCATTTATTATATGTGGCACCGCATAAGAAATAGCTATTCAGCGAAGCTTAATCTTACTACTCAATGGTTTTTGTTATTCTTTGTGAGCAGTTATATTTTATGGCAATATTATTTTTCAATCTTGCGATATATTGTTTCTTTAGAAATGTTAGCGCCGTTAGCTATTTACTTATTTATCTACCAAAGTGAACAGCGCAGTAATAGTCGAAAATTATATGTCACTTTATGCAGTACATTAATTTTTTTCACGATGTCTCCTGTCAAACCCATTCGCGCTCCGTGGTACAACCAATCTTATTTTAACGTACAACTACCTCAAATTATTAAAAGCGACGAACGTGCGGTTGTCTTAATGCCTATACCGGCTTTTGCAGATTTTCTTGATCCTCGCCCACAAACTTATTTAATTCCATTCCTACCTTCACAATGGCGCTTTGTGGGTATTGCCTTTTGGCAGAAGAAATATTTAATCCCTGATGCTTTAAAAACATTACAACTGAGCCATTCTAGCGAATCTGTTTATTTACTCACCCCAAAACCCTATTTGCCGCTGATGCAGGAAATAGCTCGATCACTATATTTAAACGCGCCAAGACAATGCGAGCATATTTTTACTGATAGGCAGAAAGTTACTTATCAAGAATTATTGATTTGTAAAATTAGATAATAGATATAGCTAGAGATATTTCACCTGCCGGCGACCCTGAACCACATGAATAGCACCCGAATGGGTGCCATTCTTTAATTTTAGCCATTAAAATACCCGATCGGGGTATATAATTTGTAAAAACACTTGATGATAACCGATCGGGTGCTATAATTAAGATATGAAAAAAAGCACTCTCAATGATTTATTTGAAAAAACCGGCCCCATAGCCAATCTAGTACGTATGAAACGGAAAAAATTAGGATATACCCAATTAGAATTGGCTAAAAGAATTGGCGTAGGGCTACGCTTTTTAAAAGAACTGGAACAAGGCAAAAAAAGTTTACGCCTGGATAAAGTGACACAAGTATTAAATTATTTTGGCTATGAAGTAGCTCCGGTTTTAAAAAAGAAAGAATTATTACCTTTTGAAGAGAGAGAGTAATGGCACGCACAGCAAAAGTTTTTGTTAATAATTTATTAGCGGGAGTATTGACCGAATCAGCTGAAGGCGAGTATTCATTCAAATACGATTCTGATTATCTTGCAAATGAAATAAATAATCCTGTTAGCTTGACCCTTCCTAAACGCCAAGAAGCTTATACTTCAGATATTTTATTTTCTTTTTTTGATGGCCTCATTCCAGAGGGATGGTTAATGGATATAGGAATTAAAAATTGGAAATTAAATAGCAAAGATCGAATGGGATTATTATTACATTTATGCGCAGATTGCATTGGTAATGTGAGTATTATTAATGAAGAATAATCGTTGCTATATATGCTATGAATCAACTACTGACAACTTATCTTTTCATCCAGCTTGTTTGAAAAAATTATTCGGCTCAGAGCAGCCGCCAGAAATTGATTTTAATAATAAAAAAATTGAGTCTATGGCTCTTGAACTTATAAAACAGAAAAAAGGTGTCCCGGGTGTCCAGAAAAAATTATCTCTTTCATTAACAAAAACTGAAAAGTTACGCTCGCCAAAGAAAAGATTAACTATTGTTGGGTATCTAGGAGGAAATTATATTTTAAAACCTCCCACTAGCGAATACCCTTTTATGCCTGAAATTGAAGATCTAACCATGCATTTAGCCAATATCGCGAAATTAAACGTTGCTTTGCACGGTCTTTTCCCCATGCAAGATGGGAGTTTAGCCTATATCACAAAACGATTTGATCGCGATGGAGAGAAAAAAATTGCCACGGAAGACCTATGTCAATTGTCACACAAACTAACCGAAGACAAGTACAAAAGCTCTCATGAAAGGGTTGGAAAAGTTATTTATCGATATGCAACAATACCAGGGGAGGAAGTTTTAAAATTTTTTGAATTAATTTTATTTTGCTTTATTGTGGGCAATGCTGATATGCATTTAAAAAATTTCAGTTTAATCACTGAAGATATATCTAATATTACCTTAGCGCCATGGTATGATCTTTTATCCACTCGCTTATTATTTTCCACGCAACAGGATTCGGAAGATTTAGCACTTTCTTTAAACGGAAAAAAACACAATATTAGAAAAAATGATTTTTTGGAGTTTGGGAAAAATCTTAAAATTTCTGATAAAGCAATCCAAAATACAATTGAAGCTATGAAGGAAAACTTTTCCTCGTGGGAGCAAAAAATTCATAAAAGTTTCCTCAACGAGAAGCTTAAAGAGCAATTTTGTGAATTAATTAAAATGCGGATAAATATACTCAATGAATAATATTTTGGCTTCAAGCAGCACCCGCAACTAAGCTTACATATTATATAAACAAAAACCTTTGCCAATCATCTTTTTCAAACTCTTTAGGTAATATTGTTTGATCAATATTCGGTATCAACTTAAGTCGGTAATCACTGTTACTAATTGAGGTATGCCAATCTCTATCTAAATATAATTCATCCCCATTATTATAGTGTCGATTATCTAATACTATTGGCATAGCACTCTCCACCGTGTATATACCATTAAACTTTATTTTAAATTGAATCTGCTTTCTACTAATCTGTGGTGCATAACAATAGATGCTTCCCCAATAATGTTGATATTGAGAATTTAAATATTGCTTAAGAATAGATGGTAGAGCCATCATTCGATAATTATTAACGTAGAATTTGATGTTTGCAGTTTTTAAACTTTGTAGCACGCTATTAATGGTGACATCAGGATCCTCGTAGAGAGAGGAGAGCATAACCGCTCTTAGTTCTGCTGTGGGATGAGACAAATATTCAATAGCTGGTCCCATTAAGTGGCGCATCCCAGTTATAGGTTGTTTTTTATTATAAACGAGCTCTATGCCAGCTAGATAATCACCGCCGCCTTGTAATAAGGCTTCCATCATTCTAATGTTTGCTTTTTGATATTTACCATTAGCAGCCTGTACCACATTAATAAAAAAACTCAAAGAATAAGCCGTTGCTATAATAATCAGGCTAGCGCTAATAATTTTGAATTCTTTAGGCTGGAGATTTTCATACATCCAATCAAATAATGAACTATATAATAAAATAAAAACTGGAATTGTAACTTGCATATAATATGGAAAAACTTGTTTATAAAAAATTAAACAAATAAAAATTACCGCAGCGTAAATCACAATTGTTCGCCGTTTATCATCATTTTTCTTGGAGAATGCCGAAAAAGCTGTAAACGGCGCCAGTAAGAATAAAAAAGGCGTTTGGATAATTATTATTTGCCAAAAACTTAACCGCGCATGGCTATACCAATCAAGATGATACATAGCTGATGCTTCAGCAAAAATATTGGAGATAACAGGCACAATCCCGGCTACGCTTGCCCATATGCCGACATATATCGCTATAACACTTATAAATGCTAAATTAAATTTTAAGATCATAGATAAGATGTTAAGTCGCCGCTCTAATAAGATTTTCATTAAAAGCGAGCCATTTGTTGCGGCTAAAAACCAAATGGCTTTCTGCGAAACATCAAAACCCAATCCTAGTAGTATTCCTGCCAGCCAGTAACGCTTATCCAATAAAGCTAGTAGAGAAAATAGGCAAAACCAATAAGCGAATAAATCAACCCGTATGTTTGTTGAATAAAACAAAACAACATTCGAGAACAGCACTAGAGCTAAAGCCAAGAG
>CAZXFO010000086.1:0-6536 GCA_964639745.1 uncultured Coxiellaceae bacterium
CACATAGGCTTCCGGTATATCAAAGGGATAGCGATATTCTTTACCATAACCAATTTTCTTCATTAAGCTAGTTGGTGCATTACGTAAATGCAAAGGCACTTCTTCAGTGCCTCCTCGCTTGATATCCTGCATGACAGCATTGTAAGCTTCGTACACAGCGTTGCTTTTTGGAGCAGTAGCTAAATAAATGATAGCTTGAGCAATAGCCAGTTCACCCTCTGGTGAACCCAAACGTTCATAAGCTTCACAAGCATGTATTGCAATATCTAAAGCGCGAGGATCTGCATTGCCAATATCTTCGCTAGCCATGCGCACCACACGTCGACCAATATAAAGCGGGTCGCAACCGCCATCAATCATACGACAAAACCAATAAAGCGCTGCATCCGGCGACGAACCTCGAACAGATTTATGTAAAGCAGAAATTTGATCGTAGAAATATTCTCCACCCTTATCAAATCGTCGCAAGCTTTGCTGTAATACTTCAGTCATTAGCTCTGGAGTAATAGTTGAAAACCCCTCTACAACTGATGCAAGATCAGCTAAAATCTCTAATAAGTTAAGCGCTTGTCGGCCATCTCCATCCACTGCTTGCGCGAGTAATTTTCTAAGCTCTAAAGGAAAATCAAATTTTAAATTGCCTAAGCCATTTTCTTCATCTTGCAGAGCTCGCTCGATAATCTGCAATAAATCTTCTTCTGTTAGTCGCCTTAATACATAGACACGCGTACGAGATAATAGCGGGCTATTTAATTCAAAGGAGGGATTTTCAGTGGTTGCGCCAATTAAAAGGAAAGTTCCATTTTCGACATAAGGCAGAAAAGCATCTTGTTGCGATTTATTAAAACGGTGAATTTCATCAACAAACAAAACAGTGCTCATATTTTGTTTTTCTCTTACTGACTTGGCCTCTTCCACCGCTTGTCTAATATCTTTAACGCCTGAGAAAATAGCCGAAAGCTGAATAAAATAAGCCTGAGCACTTGCTGCAATCAAACGGGCCAAAGTGGTTTTACCACTGCCAGGTGGCCCCCAAAAAATCATTGAATGGAGCTGTCCTTGCTCAATAGCTTGGCGCAATGCCTTACCAGGAGCAAGCAAATGGGATTGACCAATATAGTCCTTTAATATTTTTGGCCGCATACGCTCAGCCAAAGGCAAGTGAATAGTAGCTGGCTTATTGTTTGTGGGTTTCATCAATGACATCTACATCATTAGGCAGTTTAAAATCGAAAACAGATTTTGATAATAAAATATTTTCTTTGACCTGCTTAAACTCAATCACCGTACTATGACCTAAGCTATCGCGCATGCGCATTTCTTTTAAACTACGATTTAAAAAACCTAGCTGAACATTTTCAAACATTCCACTTTTATCTTTGGGAGTAAGCTTAAACCACTTCCAACCATCTGGTGATGGCATTGCTTGCACGTTAAAATCTTTGCTGAGTTCTTGTGAAATATTTGTCAGTAAAAATGGTGGGGTTTGCCCAACAGTTTTAACTATAGGACGGATAACGACTTGCTGTAAATCAGGGTCATATATCCACATTCTGGTGGTGTTAGCCACAATGGTTTGTGGAATTGGACTAACAACTTCCCAACGAAATTGGCCAGGGCGCTGTAATGAGACTTTGCCTTCTGAGCGTTGAATTGCTTTACCCTGATTATCAAGAATAGTTTGAGTAAAATTCGCTTGTAAGCTTTGTATAGGGTTTAAAAGCTCTATCAAGCTTTGGGCATCATGAGCAAACGATATTGACCAAGCCAACATAAGCGTTAATAAAAAACCTAATTGACGGACATTCATTTAACTTCTCCCCCGCTTATTGAAGCCAGCATTATATCATGCCAGGTATTACTCAAAAACCCACATTTTATTTAGGGTGAAAACAAACAATGGTAAAACTGCTAATACTAGCACTAACGCCAATGGATACGGCAAAGCAAAATGCTGCATCAAAAGGTAAAATAGGCCTTCATTAGCAATAAAGGCAGCGGACGAGACTAACAGTAGACGGGTAAAAGCCACGACATGCGCCTGTTTCGTACCATTAAAAGTCCAGCAACGGTGGCCCCAATAACTAACTTGAAATGCGATACAAAAAGCAACGATATTGGCTAATAGTGGCTGTAACCAATGCAATTCAACCAAAATCACTACGGAACAAAAGTGTACTATGGCCGCACAGAGACCTACCACCCCAAAGCGGGCTAGCTGCCAGAACAGTGGCAAAATATGATTAAAATTACTCTTCAAAGCCATGCTTATATTCTATTAAGTACTTAGGCCTTTGCTTAACTTCGGTAAAAATTCGAGCTATATATTCACCCAATATCCCAATCGACAACAATTGAATACCGCCTAAGAATACAATTGCAACCACAATTGTTGGGAATCCTGGAAAATCAGTGCCAAATAAAAGGGTTGAAGCGATCATATAAATGGCATAAACCAGAGACCCGAGCGAAATGACAAAGCCAACAAAGCCCCAAACCCGTAACGGCACATCTGAAAAAGCAGTTATCCCAGCGACAGCCAGCTCAATTAGTCTCATGGCACTAAATGAAGTGCCACCCCCAGCACGCTCTTGAACCTTGAATGGTACACCTATCTTCTTGTAACCTATCCAAGCATAAAGCCCTTTCATGAAACGGGTACGTTCTGGAAATTGCTTTAGAGCATTGACAACATTGCGGCCCATTAAGCGAAAGTCACCCGCATTATTAGGAATATCGATATGAGTGATTTTAGCCATTAGCCAATAAAAGAGACGGGCAAAATTCCGCTTTAAAGCAGATTCAGATTGACGGCTTTGGCGTAGCCCAAAAACCATGTCATAACCTTCGACCCAATGATTTAAAAACGAACCAATTAATTCAATTGGATGTTGGAAGTCCGCATCAATAATGACAGCCACATCACCTTTACAATGCTCAAGGCCTGCAGTCATTGCTGCTTCTTTACCAAAGTTACGAGAGAGCGATATCAATTTTATTTGATGTTCTGGCTTTACTGCTAAAACATGCTCAACTGTATGGTCTTTACTGCCGTCATTGACCACAACAATCTCGAACTGATGAGTTAGCCCGCGTAAATAGTGACCTAAAGCTTCAAGAAATGGCTGCACGACTGCTTCTTCGTTATAAACAGGAACTATGCAGGAAATAAAAACAGTTTTATGATCAACAGCGTATTTTCTTTCAGATAAAACCATAGCAAGACCCTGATTAATATGCAGGTAAAATACTGCATTATTGATGTAAATTCAACGTAATATACCAGCACCACATCACAAACTTAATGAAAATAGGATGTATTTTCTATCTAGATTAAGATATGATGTCGGCCTTTTATTGCAAGGTATTCTCCGTGTCTGAACAATTACGAAATATAGCCATTATTGCGCATGTCGACCATGGCAAAACAACTTTAGTTGATAAACTTTTACAACAAACCTCAAGCCTTTCCAAAAAGGTAACCAATACCGAACGGGTTATGGACAGCAATGATCTAGAACGCGAACGAGGTATCACTATTTTAGCTAAAAATACTGCCCTCAAATGGGGCGATTACCGCATTAATATCGTCGATACACCAGGACACGCAGATTTTGGCGGTGAAGTCGAACGTATCTTGTCTATGGTTGACTCTGTATTATTATTAGTCGATGCAGTAGACGGCCCTATGCCACAAACTCGATTTGTGACCCAAAAAGCATTCGCTCAGGGTTTAAATCCTATTGTTGTCATTAACAAAATAGATCGTCCTGGCGCTCGTCCTGATTGGGTTATTGATCAAGTTTTCGACTTATTTGATCGTTTAGGTGCCACCGACCAACAGCTCGATTTCCCTATTGTTTATACTTCAGCCTTACTAGGCTACGCCAAAACTGACTTAAACCAAGACAGTGACAGCATGGATCCTTTATTTGAAACCATAGTAAAGCATGTGCCCGCTCCTAAAGTCAGCTTAAATAGCCCATTCCAAATGCAAATTACTACACTCGATTATTCGAGCTATGTGGGCATGATTGGCATAGGCCGCATTACCCGTGGCCAAGCTAAACCTAATATGCCAGTAACCATTATTGATAGGGAAGGCAAAACCCGCTCTGGCAGAATACTACAAGTAATGGGATATCTTGGCCTCGAACGCAGTGAGGTTGAGAGCGCTAATGCGGGCGATATCGTCGCTATTACCGGCATTGAAGAACTTAAAATTTCTGACACCCTTTGCGACCCCCAAGCTGTTGAGGCTTTGCCTCCGCTGACAGTTGATGAGCCTACCGTCAGCATGACCTTCCAAGTTAACACCTCTCCGTTTGCCGGCAAGGAAGGCAAGTTTGTCACTAGCCGTAAGATTCGTGAACGCCTATACCATGAACTGCTACATAACGTTGCCTTAAGAGTAGCTGATACCGAAGATCCTGATAAATTCAAAGTATCCGGTCGTGGTGAATTGCATCTATCTATCTTAATTGAAAACATGCGGCGCGAAGGTTACGAATTAGCAGTTTCTCGACCTGAAGTTATTACTAAAGAAGTTGATGGCGAACTACATGAACCATATGAATCCTTAACTATTGACGTAGAATCCGAGCACCAGGGTACTATTATGGAACGCCTAGGCAGCCGCCGCGGCGAACTAAAAGACATGATTCCGGATGAAAAAGGCCGAGTACGCTTAGACTATATTATTCCTGCCCGAGCATTAATCGGCTTTCATACAGACTTCCTAACCATGACTTCAGGCACAGGATTGATGTATCACATCTTCAGCCATTATGGCCCCATGGTAAAGGGTGATTTTGCTCACCGCACCAACGGCGTAATGATATCAAACCAAGCTGGCACTGCCCTTGCCTACTCTTTGTTTAACCTCCAAGAGCGCGGCCGAATGATTATTGGCCCTCAGACTGAAGTGTATGAAGGCATGATTGTCGGCCTCCATTCACGGGATAATGATCTAGTGGTTAACGTATGCAAAGCCAAACAGCTCACTAATATCCGGGCGGCAGGTTCTGATGAAAACATCTTGCTTACACCACCCATCATTATGTCATTGGAACAAGCATTAGAGTTTATTGATGATGATGAATTGGTTGAAGTTACACCGCTATCTATTCGTGTTAGAAAGAAATTTTTAAAAGAACACGAGAGGAAGCGATCTGGGAAGTAATTTTCAGACGAAAAAAAAGGGCAAGTTAACTTGCCCTTTTTTGTTTTTGCTTAGTGATGATGTTCAGATTTTTCAGACTTTTCAGTTTTTTCAGATTTTTCAGATTTTTCTGATTTTTTGACTTGTTCAGAAGCTGTTGCCTCTGGATTGGCTTGGTCCATCATAGTTGTACCCATTGGGGATCTATGGCATTCGCCTTTAGAAGCACAGCTATAAACACAAACCATAGAAACAATAGAAAGCACTACTACAGCTGCACCAATGATTTTGCCTACCATGCTGCCATTACCAGAATTACGTAATGACCAAGCGAGTAAAGCACCACCAATAGCCAAGGCTATTAAATCCAAACCATACGCAACGTGCATTAAAATCATAAAACGCTCCTTATTAAATGATAGTTCTATATTAAGCCAAATTTACCAAGAAGAAAATGGCAGCTTACTATCCAAACAACTAAGCCACACTCCTATACCGCCAAAACTTAGGTAGCATATAAGAAAAAGCAGCAACCCCAACAAGGCACAGCACACCACCGGATACCACCGACGCTGTCACACCAAAAGCTGCTGCCACAAGGCCTGCTTCAGTGTCGCCTAACTTGGGGCCGCTTAAATAGCTAATCATCTCTATGCCTGCCAATCTACCTCTATATTCATTAGAAACGATATGATTCCACATAGTGCCTCTAAATATACCGCTAACAGCATCGGCACCGCCTGCAATCGCCATAAAAAATAAAGCTAGCCATAAATTATGGGATAAACCAAATAAAATAATAGCGAGCCCCCATAAAGCGGCTGAAACTGAAATGCCTACGCCATGGCGTTTAAAATAACGCGCCCAGCCACTCCATAGTGAAACAACTAATGCCCCTACTGCCGGTGACGCATACAGTAAGCCTAAAACGTGAGGCCCACCAAATTGTTCAGCAATAGCAGGAAATAAGGCATTAGGCATCCCAAAAATCATCGCCACGAAATCAACTGCATAACTGCCTATTAACTCTTGTCTTGATAGCGCATAACGGCACCCTTCCTTCAACGATGCCCATGTAGAAAAGTCTTTTTTAGGTTGCGGCTTAGGTATAGAGCCTATCATCAAAATTAAAACTAAAGAGACTAGGAAACTAATCAAATCAATTAAAAAGGTAATAGCCACCCCGAAATGCGCTAAAATAAGCCCGCCCAGCGCAGGACCTGCAATCATCCCAAAACTATACTTAAAAGAAGATAAAACACTTAAAGAAGGATAATCCTGCTTAGCAACGATAGCCTGTGTCAAACTATCCAAGGCTGGACGATGAAAACCATTCATAGCGGACATAAAGGCAGCGGTAATGAAAATGACGCTA
>CAZXFO010000087.1:0-4482 GCA_964639745.1 uncultured Coxiellaceae bacterium
AGAAGATACATCCATCGCTGATTTGGCGGTAGGTACTCGAGCAGGACAGATTAAAACAGGATCTTTATGCAGGACGGACCGAGTGGCCAAATACAACCAGTTGCTCCGAATAGCAGAGGAGTTAGGAGAGAACGCTCAGTATGCTGGTTCAAGCATTTTTACAATTTTTAATAATATAAAGAAGTGGCCTGCCCATGCGCCTATCACTATTTAGAATCTCCTTATTTGTCTTATTTATTGTATTAGCATACTTACAATATGTATTATGGTTTGATGAGGATGGTATTTTGGATGTAATGCATTTGCGTCATGAGCTTAGTATCCAAATGCAATCGAATGACGAAATGAAACAACATAACCAAGAGCTTTATCAGCAAGTAGAAAAGCTTAAAAGCGATCCTAATGTTGCCGAAGGAAGGGCGCGTGGTGAATTAGGAATGATAAAAAAAGGGGAGAAATTTTATCAAGTTGTTAAATAACTGCTGGGATTAGCATAAATGAGAATTTTAATTAGTAATGATGACGGAGTTTACGCTCCAGGTTTAAGTGCGTTGGCTAAAGCGCTTAGTAAAATTGCTGAAATAACAGTAGTTGCTCCTGATCGTAATCGTAGTGGCGCTAGTAACTCGTTAACACTGGATGCTCCCTTACGTACGATGTCGATGGAAAATGGCTATATAAGTGTAAGCGGTACGCCAACCGATTGTGTTCACCTTGCTGTCACTGGCTTATTGAAAGAAATGCCTGATATGGTAGTGTCAGGTATAAATGAAGGTTCAAATTTAAGCGATGATGTATTGTATTCAGGTACTGTTGCAGCAGCTACTGAAGGAAGGTTTTTAGGGTTGCCCTCAATAGCAATCTCTTTAGAAGGGCCCAAGTGCCAGCATTATGATACGGCTGCTCAAATAGCTATTATGCTAGTGCAGCGTTTGGAGCAAGATCCTCTCCCATTCGATACTATTTTAAACGTCAACGTACCCGATTTACCTTTTTCTGAAATCCGCGGATTCCAAGTTACACGCCTGGGAACCCGACACATAGCAGAGCCTACGATAAAAGCTGTGGACCCACGAGGACGTAAGATATATTGGGTAGGCATGCCAGGCCCCGAAGAGGATGCCGGGCCCGGTACAGATTTTTATGCGGTACACTCTGACTATGTCTCTATCACCCCCCTGCACCTTGATCTAACCCATTATAAGGCTTTCGATCAATTATCTGTTTGGACCCAGTCGCTCAAATTAGCAGAATAGGGTACAATAGAAACTTAGCGTTCTTTTTTTTTAAAGCTTTGCCGTCATTCTATAGTGCCTTATATCTTACAAGGGAAGGAAAATGGATAGAAAGGAGAAGAATCAGGGAAGTTTGCTTTCTAAAAAGCCAACTCACAAGGCAGCAGCGTTGACTAAAGGCAAGCCCGATAATCTCATCGAGGATGAAGAGATTATAGAGCTAGAAGAAATGGACGAGCTCCCAGAAGCAGAAATTCGTCCAGAAGAGTCAAGCTCGGAAGAAGAAAAGCCTGAGAAATCAAATAAACGCGCTACAGACCCTACCGAACTCTATCTTGGCGAAATTGGGTTTTCTCCTTTACTAACTGCAGAAGAAGAAGTTAATTATGGTCGTTTAGTTCAGCAAGGAGATCCCAAGGCCCGAAAAAAAATGATCGAGAGTAATTTGCGTCTAGTTGTTAAAATTGCCCGTCATTATTACAACCGCGGCTTAGAATTTTCTGATCTAATAGAAGAGGGCAATTTAGGTTTGTTACGTGCAGTTGAAAAGTTTGACCCTGAACGTGGTTTTCGTTTTTCTACATATGCTACCTGGTGGATAAGACAAACTATCGAGCGAGCAATCATGAACCAAACCCGTACTATTCGTTTACCAATTCATGTAGTCAGAGAGCTTAATACTTACCTTACTGCTGCTCGAGAACTTATGAAGACCCAAGATAAAGAGCCGAGCATTAACGACATTGCTGTTAAGCTCAACAAATCTTTTAATGATGTGACTGATATTATGGAGTTAAATGAGAGAATGATTTCTCTCGATGCGCAAGTAAATAATGAATCTAATACAGGCAAGTCTTTGGTTGAAGCTTTAGCAGATAAGCATACACCAGACCCTGCTGAAATGTTAGTTGATGAGCGTCTTGCTGAGGGCTTAGAAAGCTGCTTATTAGAGTTAAATGAAAAACAGCGTGAAGTGTTATGCAGACGATTTGGCCTAGGTGGATATGATAGGCAAACATTAGAAGAGGTTGGTAAAGCGGTCGGATTAACTCGTGAAAGAGTCAGACAAATTCAAATGGTCGCTTTAAAAACGCTTAGAGATATAATGGAAAAGCATGGTATGAAAAGAGAAGAGCAGTAATATCAAGGAGAAGCTGAAGTTTTAACTGCGCCCGATCCTGTTGGTATGGCTGAGTAATGAATGTAAATTGTTATGCCTTCTGCTTGTTTAATTTGAACGCCGGAACTGTTTGTAATAGTTGCAGATATTCGGTGTTCTCCCCTTTCGAGATCGCGAACTATTAACTGATTTAAATCATCAATAGGTTCTCCTATAGTCTTATCATCCACAATAAGTACTATTTTATTTCCTTTCTGCAGAGTGGGTATAATCTTAAGCTTAACGGGGATGTCGCGTTGATTCTGAAAAGTTTCGCCATTCACAGGGTCAGCAATTTCAAAAGTGCTATAGGATGGGCCATCTTTTGATGCATTTGATTTGGTATCATTAACGGTATTGGATGGAGTTGAAGAGACTGTTGAGCCGGGTGTTGGTGGTAGCGAAATATTATTGTTTAAGCTGGGCAAAATAACTATTTTTCCGTTTTTTGGCGGGGTATCTGAATATATGGCGGCACCATCGGTGGTTTGTTCGTATATGGTTGCATAAGCTGTCGATATAGAAAATAGAATTAACAGTAATAAATGTTTCATATTAAATTACACTCGCTTGAATAATAGGGTCTAGACCCAAGATAGCTGTTGATAACTGTATAGATTGCGAACTACCGTAACGATCTAACCAGCTAACTGTAATATTGACAGATTTATAAGTTGGGTTAGTGGTAGAAGTCGCGACTGACCAACTTAAGGTATAGGTAGTATTGATTCCATTTGATGTGCTAGTACCCGTTGCAATCGACTGATATGAAGTATAACCAGATGTGTTGTTTAATACACCGAAGGATCGCATCGATTCAATTTTGCTTGTTGCTAATATGGTTGCTTCCGATTGCTGTTGAGCGAGATTGTGATAGTAAGATACCTGCCTTTCAAATTTAATTAGGGTAATTGCCCCAACCGAAATAATGACTAATGCTATTATTGTTTCAATTAAACCCTGTCCTTTCTGTTTAAAAAATCGCATTAGAAATCCCTCCAGCTGCCAGGAAGTTTGCTATAACTGGGTGAGCCACCTGTTGTAGGTAGAGCATTAAGTACAGAAGGGTTATAATTAATTGTGGCGTTATCTCTTAAGCGAATATCACTATTGGTAATAACGGCTCCGTTTATAATGGTATTGTCTTCTATTTTTTCTATATCACCCGTGCTGTTAATGATAATCAGCAATCCATAAATGGTTGTATTATTATCTAGCTTAAGTTGGCCGCCGTTGAAAACTAATATTACTGGGCTAGTGGGTGAGCCAATCGTGGTAGTGCCATTAATTGTGGCTGTGCTTGATCCTTGATTAATCCAAATGATTGCGCCTTTTTTGCCGTTTAAAGCGCTGCTGTAGTTAGTAGCGTTAGAATTAGTGAAAGTTAAATTAGCCATGCTCTGTAAAGTGCTTTGATTAACACCAATCACGCTCGTTAGAAATTGATCGGTCGACATGTTAGCAATCGAAGAATTATTCTGTTGAATATCGCTCCCCAAATGTGAAGCACTCGATCCGACACCTGAGCTGGTGATAGTCTGAGCGCTATCTCTTATGGTGATATTTCCACCAGAAATCACATTAGAATTATTGGTTGTGTTAGAAATTACAGAGCTATCTCTTAGAGTAATATTTGCTTGCGAAACAAAGCTTTGGGGGGGAGGGGTTGGTCCTGTGGTATAGGCCATTATTTGCTGAGTAATGGTGCGAGTTGCAGAAGCATCTGCGCTTACCCCTGTGGATGTAATAGTAATAAGTTGATAATTATTAGCTGTTGAGTTTGAGAAAACAAAGCTGTACTGGCTGCCGTTTGATAATGCTACATTTTGTGTATTGCTATTCCTGTATGGTTGTAAAAAGCCACCACTTCCGGCTGCAATAATAGTATTGTAATTTGTTTGGAAATAGGGGATGGCAATTTCGATGCCAGCTTGGGCAGCTTGTAATGCTTGTTGGTTTTTATAGTAATTTGTGCTTATTTTTTGTTGCAGGCCGCTATAACGCGCGGTAAAAAATATTAATAATGTTGAGATCACAAGCAAAGTTACAGTTAGTAACAGAATAGCCATCCCAAATTGTTTTTTAAGT
>CAZXFO010000088.1:0-1534 GCA_964639745.1 uncultured Coxiellaceae bacterium
TTCAATAGCTCTTTCTTTTTGTGCTTTACGCACGCCTTTAGATGGTGTTGACATTAGAATGGTATCCAATCATCATCTGTAAACTTCTCACAACCAAAAGCTATAACTCTAGCTGGTGGTCGCATGTTGAATAATTTACAAAGTTCTTTTTCTTCATTAAAATTATCACAACGTAAGCAAGTTTGAAAAGGATAATTAGTCATATCTTCTAATACGCGATAAACTGCATTAGAAGATGCTGATGATAGCTCTAGCTTAGCGCCTTCTCTCAGTTTTGGTTTTATTATTGTTCTCAAAATTCTACACCCATTATTTCAGGATTAATTTTATTAACCCATACTCTTACTTCTCTAGGTATGCGTAAATAATTTGTATAAACTAATGCTTCATCTACTGTTGCCGGTGGAGGAACGGGGCTTCTTAATCTCCACCATGTATGAAAGTTGTGGCGTCCTGGTCCCTTCATGGATTGTGGGAAAAGCCATTCGTTGAAACTTCTAATCCCTGTAAAATATGTAACCTTAAGACACGGCGCTTTGTCAAGCTTTTGATGCTTTGTATAAATTACCCTATCAACATTAAAAGTTTCTATAATCGGTAAATCTGATTTTATAAGTTCATGGTGCCCGGCTGACTTGGTAATTTTAATTTCAAAATCAAACTCGCTTTGACAGTGAGTGCAGATTTTATTTTTAATATGATTGAATACACCGCACGTATCACATATCTTAACTGGTACTTCCCCTACAGCTTCACCTTTCTTGCGGGGGATAACAGGATCATTAATAGGACCAAGGCGCGGTGTATTGCGAGCGTAGTCAAGTACGAGGCAGTCTTTTTTACCTTCAATCGGTCTAGTGCCTCTACCAAGCATTTGTACCCATAAAGGAACCGACATGGTAGGCCGGAACATGCCAATCAAATCTATACCAGGATGATTAAAACCAGTTGTTAGCTTTCCATAATTTACAATTGAACGTAAGGAATAATTTTTAAAAGCTGCAATAGCTTTATCATTAAATTCAGGACTATTTTTAGAATGTACAGCCGCGCAATCAATCCCAAACGATTGTAGCATTTCCGCTATGTGCTCGGCATGTTCAATGCCTGATGCAAATAATAACCAGGAACGGCGATTGTGTCCAGCTTCTACTAATTCCCGCAAGCCATCATAAGTCACCTTGGCAACGTCAACAGCATGTTGAAGCTGACTTTGTATAAATTCTCCCTTAGCCATGCCCACATTAGACACGTCCAATTCAATTTTAGTTCTAAGTGGTACGAGTGGGGCTAGATAGCCTTCTGCAATTAATCTATTAAAACTATCCAGGCTGCATAGATCATGTACAATATCTGTAAATATTCCATTGTCGGTTATCATACCTTGCCCCATACGGAATGGGGTGGCGGTCATGCCTATAATTTTAACTGAAGGATTTACTAATTTCATGGTAGCTAAAAAGCTCTGATACATGCTTGCGTCATCTTGATTTATAAGATGGGCTTCATCTATAAATATAATATCCCTATGACC
>CAZXFO010000089.1:0-7661 GCA_964639745.1 uncultured Coxiellaceae bacterium
TAATTATGAAGAAGATATTCGTAAGGTGAACCGACTAATAATGGCATGATATTTTCAATACGGGCTTTATCACTACCATGAGAAGTATCAAGACGTTGGAAAAGGATTGCTGCTAAAATTTCAGCTTTACTTGCTTTCCTCAGGGTGGAGGCTTCCCTAAAACTTTGGATACAAAATTGCAAAGAGCGCTCTCTGTTCCATTCACGCCAGCGGTTGAAGAAATTTAAAGCTAAAGACTTATTATGTGAAATAGTACTTTGATCGCCAGCAATTGAGGTTAATATTAAAAAAAATAATGTAGGAATACATGCCTCAACATTCGCCCAAGAGCAATTACCACTAATTTGAGATTCAACTTTTATTTCAGTAAGCGGGATCAAATCTAATAGTTGATGCAAATCAGAATTAATAAATTTGCCAGTTTGTTTATTAAACATAATATGCATGATTAGGTCATGAGTAAGGTGACTCAGATTATTAATACGGTAAAGCAAAATATTGTTGAACGATCGACTGTCTTCGCGTCGATCGCATTTCGCTAGAATGTTTCCATATTTTACAAAAGTAATAGCATGCCCCTCGTAACTTACAGGAATTATTAATGGTTCATGCTGCAATTTACTAGCAATAACAACCTGGTGCTTTTGGGCATCGATTTGATATCTGCGGTACTTAATAAGGTCAGCTGCACGTGCCATGGCATCAACCATCATTTGTGACAAACCCAAATATCTGCGTAAACGCCTAGCGCCGTAATTATTTTGAAATTGTGCTAATGAATCACAAATTAAACTCAATGTGATGTCTAAATAAAATCCTTCAAAATCGACTTCAACAAATTGATTTTGCGGATCAATAATTACCGTCTTACCTACTAATTCAAATATATGGCCTAGTAATTTTACATTTACAAAATCCTGCGCAAATGTTTCATTAGCTCCTGCCTGGTAAAGCATTTTTTTTACATCAGTGTAACCACGTAAAATTGGCATTACCAATACAGACTGGCCTGAAAAATTATATGCATTCGGATTGGCTCCGCTATTTAATAATAAACGTGTTAACTCTAAATTATTATTTTCTGCAGCCCAATGAAGAGGTGTATTACCAGTCATATCCTGACCATTAATATCAACACCACGAGCTATTAATAGCTTTGCAATATTGATATTTTCGACTATGGCTGCTTCTATTAGCGGGGTGAACCCATATTCATCTAATTCATTTGGATTAGTCCCATGGTTAAGCAACCCTTCAACTAAATGATAGTCTTCTTGGATAATGGCTTTGGCAAGTGACATCATAAAAGATTACTTAGCTACCAGGAGGTTTTAAAGTAGGTGGTGTATAGCGTGGCTGATTATTTAACTCTGGCCTATGCTGGTGCTGTAAAGTTAATTCTTGTTTTTTATCATTGTTGGTTTCAGCATTATTATAATTTGGATTGGGACTCTGTTTTGAATCAGCATATTCCGCTGCTCGCCCAATAATAGGATGGACTTCCCAAACCCCTGCCTGGTTATTCATGCCCATCTCTGAGCCATATTGGTAATTTGATATAGCATTCTGCTTTAATATGCTTTCTTTGTATTGCTCTCTTAACGCTCTTTCATTATCGATTAGGCCCCCGCTTTTAACTGCATGCTCAAAAAGCTTCTGCCTTTCTTGTTCAGCAGAAAGCTTAGAGCCATTGAGGTTAATAAAATCATGAAATTCAATAGCTCCGCCTTGGCTAGTTGTACCAGAACGCTCGTCATCTTCATTCTTGATGAGAGTTAATTTAGCTTTTTTATCAGTGGGTTGGGTCATGATTTTACTCGTTTTGGCGGAATACATTATACTCTAATTATAATAGATTATTGAAGATTTATATTGTATTTATCTAGCTCCAATAATAGCTCTGGTAGAATCTTAAAAAGATCGCCTATTAAAACATAGTCAGCAGCTTGGACTATAGGTGCATCTGGATCATTATTAATAGCAACAATTATCTTACTATCCTTCATACCTGCTAAATGCTGAATCGCACCTGAAATACCAACAGCAATATAAAGGTCAGGCGCAACAATTTTACCTGTTTGCCCAACTTGGAAGTCATTAGGAGCAAAGCCAGCATCAACTGCTGCACGAGATGCACCAATAGCTGCACCAAGGCGGTCTGCAATCGCTTCTAATAGATGGAAATTATCAGCACTCTTTAAACCTCTACCCCCAGATATTACAATACGAGCAGAAGTTAGCTCAGGGCGAACACGCGGAGTTAAAACCTGTTTCACAAATTTAGTATTCTCATTATTAAGGGCCGTGCTATTTTCTTCTAACCTAGCTGACAATGCTGTCATCTGCGGCTGTAATTTTGAAAAAGCATTACTTCTAATTGTCATTACTTTAATGGGTTCATCATTTTGTATGGTTACTAGCACGTTCCCGGCATATTGGGGCCGAATGTAAGTATTTGGAGCAAGGATCTCTATAACATCACTGACCATATCAACATCTAAAAGTGCAGCAGCGCGAGGTAAAATATTTTTAGCAAAAGTTGAAGCTACAGCTAGGACATGTGTGTAATTTTTCGCTATATCTGCAATTAAACTAGCAGTATTCTCCGCTAAAGAGTGCTGATAACATTCTGCATCAGCTAAAATTACCTTATTGATTTCAGAAATTTTACAAGCCTCTAGGGCAACTTGCTGGCAGGCATACCCTACAATTAGCAAATCGACAGATCCAATCTGCAAACCAGCAGTGATGGCATGATATATTGAATCATTTAGATTACTTCCATCGTGTTCTGCTAAAATTAATACATTCATTAAAAAATTTTCGCTTCTTCTTTTAATTTCTTGACCAATTCAGCAACGTTATCTAATCGTAAATTAGCTCGTTTCTTTTGCGGAATCTCGTAGCCTAAAATTTTTAATCTTGTCGTTGGGTTAATGCCTAATTCATCAATCGTAATATTTTCAATCGGCTTTCTTTTAGCATTCATAATATTGGGTAAAGAAATATATCGTGGTTCATTTAGGCGTAAATCTGTCGTAATAACAGCGGGTAATTGTAACAATAGAGTTTCAAGCCCTCCATCAATCTCGCGAGTTGCTTCTATTTTTGCATCGAGCTTTTCTAACTTAGAAACAAAAACAGCCTGTGACCAATTCAATAATCCAGCTAACATTTGCCCCGTTTGGTTATTATCAGTATCGATGGCTTGTTTACCTAACATGACCAAATTTGGATTTTCCTTATCGATAACTGCTTTTAGGATTTTAGCAGTTTGCAGCGGCGAATTATCTGAGTTAGCTAGCACTAGAATAGCTCGATCAGCTCCCATCGCTAACGCGGTGCGCAATATATCCTGAGCCTCTATCCGGCCTATGGTTACTGCCACGACCTCCTGAACATAGCCTTTTTCCTTAAGCCTAATAGCTTCCTCAATAGCAATCTCATCAAAAGGGTTCATAAGCATTCTGGTATTGGTGTTATCAATTGCGCTGCCATCAGCTTTAATAGATAAAGTTGCTTTAAATTCAGGCACCCTTTTGACTGCGACTATGACCTTCATGCTGTCTCTCCATCATCTAAACATGGTCGCACCAGCCTAAAAGATTTGTCAATATATACTCCTAAAATTAGAAGTGGGGATTAGCTAATGCTATAATAATGATAACCCAGTCCATATTTGGAAAGCTCATGAGAAGGATTTTCGCACCTCAATGTTTCGGGTTGCTACTTGTTTTATTGGCCTCTCTAGTCATTCTAGGCTGGTTATTAAATTTACCTTACTTAGTTAGTCCATTTACCGATGATAATAATATGACTTTTAATACCGCGCTTTGCTTTTTAAGTGCTGGTATCACCTTATCTCTACCTATTAATGAATTTAAAGTGAAAAAGATCTCCTATTTAATAACCGGGGGTCTATTGTTATTTATTAGCAGTGTTTCATTAAGCCAGTATTTATTTAATTATTCCTTTGGATTAGACCAATTTTTTATGTCGAAGTGGTTTCCTGACCATAACCCTTATCCTGGAAGAATGGCACTTAATACCTGTGTAATTTTCATATTAACAAGCCTTGTCTTTGTTTTACTCGCTTTTCCTCGCTCAAAACTAAATGTCGTAATCGCGCAATCATTGAGCCTGCTCGCTTTGCTGATAAGCATTTCTATATTATTAGGTTATGTATTAGATTTGGAGGTTTTAAGAAGCTGGTATCAAGAGATTGGAATGACAACTCATACCGCTATTGGTTTCATAATTTTAAGCTTAAATCTTTGGCAACTTAGTAAAGCACATTCATTTGTCATCTATGATGAAAGATCTGATAGACAAATCTTGTTATCAAGTACAATTATTTTATTTAGCATTGCTCTAATTGCAGGCCTTTCTGGTTTTGTTGTCTCGTCGCGCCAAGATGAAGCGGCTATTAAAAACTCCATTGAACAGTTACTTAGCGATAAAATAAAGGTTCTAGAAGCCAGCATAAATAAAGCTATAAAAGAGTTTGATAATATCAATAAAACAGAAGGCTTCTGGAACATCATCCTCAATGAATCAGTCAATAATCATCAAACATTTATCAAAATACTTTTAAATACGACCTTCTCAGGAGTTAAACTTATAGGCTCAGCTGGGCAACAGCTATACTCAGCTGGTAATTTTACTACTAGCCCAAAAATCAGCATCCCTCTTGCCGCCCCTTATAATGCCACTCTAATTTGGGAAAATGGTTTCAGATTGCAGCTCAGCCATCCTTACAAACAGAATAGTATTGTTAGGCGCTTACAGCTAGAATGGTCTCTGGATGAATTTAATCGAATCTTGCATGTAGCTATCAATCAGCAACCTATATTAATCTGTTTTGCAAATACAGCTACTATTGTTAATTGCTTATCCACAACACATATAGGCCTGCCCTATCAATTTAACCTAAAAGAGGCAGCACAACTTAAACATTTAATGGCCACTAACACGGCTGGTTTTATAAAAAAATCTTCGGAAGCCCAAAAGCAAACCTTCTTGTTTTTCCATCCATTAGAAAAGCAAAATATTGGCTTAGTTATAAAATCAGATATGAGTAGAATATATCAACCTTTACGTAGACAGCTAAATTTAGTCATTCCTATACTTATACTCGCAATTAGCCTAGGTGCAATTTTTTTATATTGGCAAGTATCTCCCCTGGTAAAAAGGCTACATGAGAGTGAAGCTCAATTCCGTTTAGCTTTTAGCTTATCTGCTATTGGAATGGCTCTCATCACGTTAACCGGGCAAATAGCCAAGATAAACCCTGCTATTATCCGAATCTTAGGGTTTGATCAAGGTGAGCTATTGAATAAAGACTTTAGAGATATTATTTACCCAGATGAATTGCCACTTCTTACTAAAAATAACCAGCTACTGCTCGAGAATAAAATTACCCAAAGCCAATTTGAAGCACGTTTTTTTCATAAAAATAATTACCAAATTTGGGGGCTTCTAAATATTACTTTAATGAGAGATGCTAGTGGACATCCTATGTATTTTATAGCCCAAATTCAAGACATAACACAGCAGAAAAAATTTGAAGAAGAATTAAATTATCAAGCTCGGTATGACTCTTTAACTAATCTTGCTAATCGCACCCACTTGGAGCATAGTTTAAAAAAACTTATTATGATAGCTAATCAAAATAAAAAACCTTTAACTCTATTTTTTATTGATGTTGACTACTTCAAAAAGATAAATGATACGTTTGGGCATGATGCGGGAGATAAGCTACTTATTACTTTTGCAGAACGTTTAAAAAGCTGTTTATCCAAAAATGATCTAGTAGGAAGATTAGGTGGAGATGAATTTGTCTTATTATTAAATGAAATATCCTGTTATGAATCGGCTGTTAATTTTGCCAAAAAAATTATGGGGTTATTAGCCTGCCCCATTACGATTAAGGATCATGAGTTAACAGTGACAGTTAGTATAGGAATCAGCTTTTATCCTCAAGATGGTAATGACCACGTAACCCTTTTAAATAATGCTGATCAAGCGTTATATTGCGCAAAAAAAGGTGGTAGAAATCAATATCGATTTTTTAAAACTTCTTTCCTTTCCATACCCTAATTAAAAAGGATAAAGCTATGGAAATAAAAAATAGTATTGCTGTTATTAGTGGAGGGGCTTCTGGATTAGGGGCTGCTACAGCTAAAATGCTAACAGCAAATGGTGCAAAGGTTGTTTTGCTTGATATTGACCAAAATGCAGCACAGCTTCTTGCTGATGAAATTGGTGCTTATGCATTCTCATGTGATATTACTCTAGCAGGTCAGTTAGAAAAAATTTTTAAACAAATTAGCGAAAATATAGGTGCTCCTCGTATCTGTATTAATTGCGCCGGGATCATTGCTGCAAGACGTATGGTGGATAAAGATGGACCCTTACCTTTACAAGACTTTCAGCATGTTATTAATGTCAATCTAAATGGGACATTCAATGTTATGCGTTTAGCCGCTGCTGCAATGATTAAGTTGGCCCCATCTGCTTCAGATGAAAGGGGGATCATTATCAATACTGCCTCGATAGCAGCATACGAAGGGCAAATTGGTCAGACTGCATATAGTGCATCTAAAGGCGGAATTATATCTATAACATTGCCTGCAGCTAGAGAATTAGCCCAATTTGGAATAAGAGTAATGGCTATAGCACCCGGCTTAGTTGATACACCTATGTTTGCGAAATTGTCTCAAGAGACCAAACAGACATTAGCTTCATGCGTACCATTTCCAAAGCGCTTAACTAAACCTGAAGAGTATGCTTTGTTAACGAAGCAAATTATCGAAAATCCCATGCTAAATGGCAGTGTCATACGGCTGGACGGCGCTTTACGGATGCAACCCAAATAAGGTATGTTATAGAGTAGCTTATTCGAGGGGATGGTTATAGATGCTTAAACGTATATTTTTATTCTTGCTTACTAATATTTCTGTCATTGCAACTATATCCATCTTAACTTCAATCTTTGGCCTACAGCAATACCTAAGTGAATACAATATTAATTACGTAGAATTGGCCGTTTTTTGTGCTATTTGGGGGATGACTGGATCTATAGTTTCTCTTTTACTATCTAAATTTATGGCTAAAACAGCCCTAAGTGTAGTCACTATAGGCTCTAAAACAGCAACCCGTGAAGAGCGCTTCTTGCTTGATATCGTTCAAGCCTATTCACGAAAATTGAAACTTCCTAAAATGCCTGAAGTTGGTATTTACCACTCGCCTGAATTAAACGCTTTTGCTACCGGACCCTCAAAAGGGAATGCTCTGGTTGCTGTTTCCTCAGGGTTATTAACCCATATGCACCCTGAGGAAATTGATGGTGTAATTGGCCACGAAATGAGCCATATAGCGAACGGTGACATGGTTACTATGACCCTACTACAGGGGGTAATAAACGCTTTTGCCTTATTTTTGTCTCGTATTCTCGCCTACTCATTATCTTTAGCTTTAAACAGAAACCAGGATAATAAAAGAGCCCCGTCACCATTACTATACAATATACTAGTTATAACTTTGGATATTGCACTAACATTATTAGGTAGTTTAGTTGTAGCCGCCTTTTCGCGTCGGAGGGAATATCGAGCAGATGCAGGAGGCGCTAAGCTTGCTGGGCGCGATAAAATGATCGCGGC
>CAZXFO010000090.1:0-10184 GCA_964639745.1 uncultured Coxiellaceae bacterium
GTTTAGAAGGAAGCTTAATGAAATACATCCACTCAACGCTGAAGGGGAAACTAATCCTAAAACAAAAGAAGAACCTGAACCTGAAGTTAATATTTTCTCTAAGTTTATACACCTATTTTATAAACCAAAAATGAGCGACAACAATAAACCAGTCAGAACCATCTATTTAAGCGACGAAAGAAGAGAAGAATTACTTCCACTTGATGTAAAAGAATATCCTGTGCCTAATGAATACGTGACTCAACCTCGTCGCTCATTCGGCAGTACGGAAATTAATCAAACTTTATCAGACAGCATGATTGATAATAGCTTTCATGAAATAAATCTCGATGATGAACAGCCAGAATCCAAACAAACCGAATCACAAAATAGTAGCCCCTCAAAAAGCGGTTCTTCAACACCGCCTACCCCCCATAGTAGCAATAATCAAGGGCTTTTTGGTGGCTCATCTCCCATACAACCTATTCCTGGTAATAGGAACGGCGTGCATAATACTCAAGATGTCCCTCCATCTTTCGATTTAAGTAAATAGTAACAGCGCCAAGAGCTGCTGTATCGTATTGAACGGCTCTAATGGTGTGGTAGGCATCAATAACTTGCTGATGTGGAAAGTGATAGCGGTTTAAATATCCAGTAGAATATAAAACATATTTAGGGCTTACCATCTTAACAAATTCATTTTGGCTAGAGGTTTTACTGCCATGATGAGGAGCTACTAAAAAATCTGCCTCTAGCAGATGTCCATATTTTTCAATTAAATTAATTTCCGCTTCTTTTTCTATATCACCTGGTACTAAAATTTTTCCATATTGAGTACGCACCATCAACACACAGCTACTATTATTACCTTGATTCAGCTGGCTGAATTCTGGATTAAAAAACGTAAAAGTAACTCCATCCCATTCCCACGATAATCCAGCTAAACAAAGACTAGCTTTTCCCGGATAAAGATAAGGGACGCTCGTCCTAATTTCATTCACTGGTAATTTTTTAAGAATTGCAAATGAACCACCACTATGATCATTGTCTGCATGACTAATAACCAACATATCTATCTTATTAATTTTTTCATGTTGTAGAAAAGGTAAGACGACATTTTCTCCCATATCATGCTCAGCGCTGAACTTTGCTCCAGTATCAAATACTAAAGAATGACCTCTAGTTTGGATAACAGCCGATAAGCCTTGGCCGACATCTAATAATGTGAACTTGGCCTCACCATATCCAGGTATTCGAGGGTGGAATAATAATACCGGCAAAAGCCAAAATAGACCTAAAAGCTTTCCGGGAAAACCTTTGGGGAGCAGTAGAATAGCAATTCCAATAGTACTTGTTATTACAAAGCCATAATGCGGAATGCTTTGTGTCCATGTTGCCCAAGGTAGTTTTGATAAATGGTCTAAGACGTACCATAACATACCCAGGTTTTTATCAGCAGTCAGTAAAACATATTTTGCTAATAATGGGTTCACCCATAAAAGTAAAATTCCTAGAAAACATAATGGTAAAACAGCGATAGCGATCCAGGGTATAGCAATGCTATTAGCTACAAAAGAAATAATAGAAAATTGGGCGAACAACCATAGGCTTAATGGTAATAAACCGATAGCAATAACCCATTGTGCCCTGCCCCATTTCCACCATAATGTATTTTCACGTCGACCAATCATGCCATAAATTAATAAAGCAATAGTTGTAAACGATAACCAAAAGCTGGGGGATAACACATCTAATGGATTAACCAAAAGGACGGCTAATAATGCTATGCTCCACACATGCAAGGATGAAACAAGCCGCTTGGCTATTTTAGCAACTAAGTAAATAGAAATCATAAATGCTGCCCGCTGAGTTGGAATAGTAAATCCTGCTAATGCACTATAAAACCATGCAGCAGTAAGTGATGCTAATGCTGCAGCTTGTATTGAAGAAAAGCGTAAAGCTAGATAAGGAGATTTCTGCCATATCATTTTAATAAAAGCATATACAAAACCAGCTATAAGGCCTATATGCAAGCCACCAATAGCCATTAAGTGGTTGCATCCCGTATTTCTTAATACTTCCCATTCTGCTGGCGCTATATCTTGACGCTCTCCTATCATCAGAGCTTGTATCCAATGATAAGTCTTGCTCTTTCTTAATAGTATGTTTGACTTTGCGAAGATCTCTTGTCGCAACTGGTTGATTATGTGATGTAGCCTTGAATGGTTTATTAAGGTTGCCTGTTCTTTAGTTAAGATATAGCCACTAGCTCTTATACCATTCATAAAAGCCCACGCTTCATAATCAAACCCGCCAGGATTTTTAGCCCCTTGTATCCGCTTAATCTTCACAGGTAATATCCACGTATCACCTACTATCAAGCGGGGTGGGTTTTGCCAATTTAATCGAACGATAGTATTGGCAATTAATTTCTGCTCTCCTTGCACAATAGTATCTACATAAAATTCAAAACTTGCTTGATGATGAGTGATGTTTGGTATAGATCTAATGACCCCGGCTAGGTGAATTGGTTTTGCTTCAAGCTCTTTAGGTAATATAAATTTTGATATTGTAAGCGCATAGTACAAAGCCCAGATAAAGCCTGCAACTAATCCGGTAACTACCTTTTTTGATTTGATTTTTGTTAAGTTTAAAAATAAAAAGATAAAAATAGAAATTATTACCGTCAAAGTTAAAGACGGCAAATGCGAGTAATATTGCACAATAATAATTCCGCTCAAAAATGCTAATGCAAATAAAATCATAGAATGAATTGTAAAGTTTAATGGTGGTGAGTTGAGTAAACCGAGACTGGATTAGTTTGCGGTGGTGCTAATTGCTTACTATAAAGATGTTACCGTTTAATTACCGTTAAGCAGGCTGTAACTTACCTTCTACTAAAGCTAAAGTCCGATGAGCTTTTCTTGCTAGATTAATATCATGGGTGACAGTAATAATACTGGTGCGGCTAGTCGCTTGTAAATCTAAAAATAGCTGGAAAACCTGCTCAGCGTTGCGTGTATCTAAATTGCCCGTAGGCTCATCTGCCAAAATACATAATGGATCTGTTACTAAAGCTCTTGCAATGGCTACACGCTGTCTTTCGCCACCCGAAAGCTGACCGGGACGATGACTTATTCTTTCTTTTAAACCAACTATTTCTAAAAGGTGCGCAGCTTTAGCTTGAATCTGTTTGGGGTCTTCACCACGGATAAGCAATGGCATGGCGACATTTTCTAAAGCAGTGAATTCGGGTAGCAAATGATGAAACTGATAAATAAAACCTAGGTAATGATTGCGTATATAGCATTTTTCCTTCTCAGGAAGCTCAACCATATTTTTGCCATTAATGTATATACTGCCTGTAGTTGGAGTATCAAGCCCTCCTAACAGATGTAAAAATGTACTTTTACCAGAACCGGAATTACCAATAATAGCGCAAACTTCACCTTGTTTTACTTCAAAGTCAATTTGACTTAAAACATTAATGCATGAAGCACCATCATTAAATGATTTGTTAAGACCATGACAAGCAATCACAATATCTTGCTGATTTATATTACTCATAACGCAATGCCTCAACTGGGTTCATACGTGATGCCTTCCAGGCAGGATAAATAGTCGCCATAAAACTTAATAAAAAAGAAATGGAACTAATTTTAGCTACATCTATCCATTCAAGCTGAGTCGGTAAATAATCTAAGAAATAAACGCTAGGCGATAAAAACTCTACATTAAAAAGATTTTGAATACCCTGCACAATTTCGGTGACATTATAAGTTAATAATATTCCGCTGATAACACCCAGCAATGTTCCAACCAGGCCAACAATAGTTCCCTGAACAATAAAAAGGCCCATAATAGTTTTGGGAGTAGCACCAAAGGTCCTCAGGATAGCAATATCAGATTCTTTATCGTTTACCACCATCACTAAGGTGGACACCAGATTGAAAGCGGCCACTGCTATGATCAACATTAAAATAAAAAACATCATCGTTTTTTCAAGCTTAACTGCGTGAAAATAAGCACCAAACTGACGGGTCCAGTCACTGATGTATGCAGTTGGAGCTAAATAATCCCTTAATTCATGACTTATTTGTGGAGCTGCTAGTGCATTGTTAATGCTGACGTGAACCCCAGAAACTAAGGAACCAATCCCATATAGTTTTTGTGCATCCTGCATATTGGTATAAGCGAGCGAACCATCAAAGCCAAACCCAGCTCCTGCACTAAAAATACCCACTACCACAAAACGCTTAAATCGTGGCACTACACCTGCTGGGGTTAAAGACATTTGTGGTGTAACGGCAGTAATTTTGTCACCAAGATGAGCATTTAATCTTTTGGCTAATTCTTCTCCTAAAACAATGCCAAACTGGCCAGGAGTTAAGCGAGATATGCCACCCTCTATCATTTTCTCAGTGACTGAAGTAATGCGCTTTTCTTGCTGAGGCAAAATACCATTGAGATATGCTGGGGCTACTTGTGAACCGTACGTTAATAATGCTTCACCACTAACAAATGGTGCAGTATCGATAACTGCTGGATTGCTTTTAAGGCTTTGTTGTACTTGCTGCCAATCAGAAAGATAGCCATTAATACTGCTTACAGTAATAGGTGGCACCATAGCAAAAACCCGTTTCTTAATCTCACGGTCAAAACCATTCATTACGGAAAGCACAGTAATTAAAGTCATCACTCCTAACGCAATGCCCAACATGGATGTGAGTGATATAAATGAGATAAAGCTATTGCGGCGCTTTGCTCGCGTATATCGTAGCCCAATAAATAGTGATGCCGGTTTAAACATAATTATTTTTTGCCTTTTTAAAAAGCCTGAAAAAGTTTTCAGTTGTGGCATGAGCAACCACCTCTACGTCTATGCCTCGCAATTCAGCAATGTATTGAGCGGTATGCACAATGTAAGCTGGCTCATTCGGCTTGCCTCTCTGAGGTACAGGAGCTAAATATGGCGCATCTGTTTCTAATAGCATTCGCTCAAGTGGCATACGTTTTGCAACTTCTTGCACGCTTTGTGCATTACGGAATGTAACGATACCCGAAAACGAAATATAGAAATCTAAGTCTAATGCTTGCGAAGCCATATCCCAGTCTTCGGTGAAGCAATGTAAAACCCCGCCTGTTTGTTTAGCATCCTCATTTTTAAGCATAGCGATGGTATCGGCTTTCGCCTGGCGACTATGAACAATAATGGGTTTATCTACTGCTTTAGCGGCTTGAATGTGAGCTCTAAAACGTTCTTTTTGCCAGGTAAGATCACCTGTGCTTCTATAATAATCCAGACCGGTTTCACCTAATGCGACAATTTTTTCATGCTGTGCGTATTGAACAAGCTCGTCTACCGAGACTTCTTCTTCATCTTCATTAGGGTGTAGTCCAACAGAGGCACTAACAAAAGAATAGCGTTCTGCAGTGGCTAATAATTGAGGAAACTCCTTCATGCTTACACTGACATTGAGAATATGCCCTATTCCTAAGCTTTTGGCATGTTCTATCATCTTATCCATTTCGCCTTGATAAGGAGCCAAATCGAGCATGTCTAAATGGCAATGAGAATCAACTAGAAACATATTGAGCCCAACGAATAAAAAGTGTTTCTAATAAAAGCTGTTGGTTTAAATTATAAGGACCTAAAGCATCTATACGTAACCGCTGCAAGTAGCTTGCAAAAGCTAAAAGATTACTGGTTGGAATATTTTCTGCAATATCATGTAATGACAACGTTTCGCTTTTGCGTACCTGCTGAACTTGCATAAGCTTTAATAACCATTGGAAAAACATATCAAATACCCAAAGAATATTTGCTTCTTTCCATTGAATAGCTAACTCCATAGGATCAGCGCTATGCTGGCTTAATGCAAACAAATCTTGCATAAAATTTTGATATTGCGGCCACACACCTTGATTCTGCCATTCTAAAGCCAGCAAGGGAGCTCCTTGTGTTGCTTCAAGAATTGCTGACCAATTAACTGAGCTATCTTGATGCTGCAACCACGATAAAGCGAGTTCTGTTTCAGGAATAGCAAAACGAATTTGCTGACAACGGCTTACAATAGTGATTGGTAAAGGAATGCGCTGATCATTCACCAAAATTAATAATGTATTTGGAGAAGGCTCTTCAAGTGTTTTCAATAATGCGTTGGCAGCGTAAGCATTCATAGCAGTTGCAGGCTGGATAATAACCACACGGTAGCCGCCTTGGTGTGAAGTATTTTGGATAAACTCCGCTAACTGTCTAATCTGATCAATTTTAATAGCTTGCCCTTCTTGCTCAGGCTGCACTATGTGCAAATCAGGGTGTGATTCTGCAGCTATTAAATGGCAAGCATGACAATTCCCACAGGAAATATCAGTTATATTTATTGTATTTTTTTCACATAAAACGCGCTGAGCTAAGGCCTTGGCAATCTCTCTTTTTCCTACACCTAAAGGACCAGCAAACAGTAATGCGTGTGGCATACGCTTTTCGCTATGCATACGAGACAATGTCTCCCATTGTGTTGCCTGCCACGGGAATATCATACTAGCTTCTCCAGCACTCGTTTAAGCTGATTTTGAACATCAAGTAGCGGTAAACCAGCATTTATTATATGAAAACGATTCTTATCTTGATGCGCGCGTTCCAAATATGCAGCGCGTACTTTATCAAAAAATTCTACTTTCTCTTGTTCAAAACGATCTTGGGGTCCGCGCTTTTTGCTGCGAGCCAACCCAAGAGCAGGATCAATATCTAACAATATGGTCGCATTAGGCCGCAAGGTCCCCACTACAAAATCCTCAATTAAGCTAATCCATTTAGCATCAATGCCTCTACCTGCGCTTTGGTAAGCATAGGTCGCATCTACAAAGCGGTCACTGACCACCCACTTATTCTGTGCGAGTGCGGGTAAAATTAATTGTGATAAATGTTGAGCGCGACTAGCAAACATGAGTAATAATTCTGTCTTAGGGTCTACCTCTTCTTCAATTTTAGGGTTTAGTAATAGTTGACGTATATTCTCAGCAAAAGGTGTGCCGCCAGGCTCACGTGTCACCACTATATCTTTATTAGCTTGACGTAAATATTCTTCAATAAATTTAATAGCAGTGGATTTACCTGCACCCTCTATGCCTTCTATTGTTATAAATTTTCCATTCATACTCTTACTCCTATTTGGTGTTGTGGAGAAAGAGGACTTATGATTTGACGTAAAGTGCTAGCAAACCGTTTGAGGATATAATTTCTAACCAACATATAATTGAAAAAACCACCTGCATTATGTTTAGCCATTACAACAGCCAGATTATGTTCTTCTAAAGTTTGCGAGAACTGATGCCCACCATTCCCTGTGGCCACAAAATATAAATAGCTATGTAAGACTGGATGTAATACCGCATTAATAGCATCAATACTGGGTATTGCTATTGGTGTTGGCGGTAATCCTTTATGTAGATACGTATTATAGGGTGTATCCATTTTTAAATCTTGTTTGCGTAATATGCCGTTAAATCCTAGATTATTACCTGGATGGGTAATTTGTCTTTGCATAACACCATAGGCTACGGCTGGATCAAATTGTAACAACATCTTATTTTGTAAACGATTAAATAGAACTCCTGCAATTACTGGTCGCTCTGAATTTAAGTGCGTCTCTTTTTCTACTAGTGACGCAGCAATTAATACTTCTTGAGGGTTTAGCATAATATGCGGATCGCGCTTATCCCATGCTTGTTGAAATTTTCCTCGCATACGCTTGTAAGCTCTGCTTAATAATTTAATGTCAGATGTTTCTTCCATATAGTAATAAGTATCGGGAAAAAATTGCCCTTCAGGTGAAAGATTACCGTCACCTAATGCGGCCATAATTTCTTTATCGTTCATTTTATCTATTGTATGTTTTACCTTATCAGCATGACTTAAAGCTTCGCGTAATTGCTGAAATGTCCAACCCGGAACTATCGTAAATACTTTATAAAGCAAGCCAGAACCTGTAGTAACTTGATCAAGTAAATGGCTAGGAGTTGTTCCTTTTTGGATTAAATATATTCCTGCCTTCAATTGTTGAGTATCGCCGCGCATACGGGCTAGCAAAATTAACAAAGTAGGATGTTTCACTAATCCTTCTTGATGCAAACTCTCCGCAAATGTCTTTAATGAAGTGCCAGGAAAAAGTTGATAACGAACACCTGCTGGATTAGAAACAAGTGGAGTCAGCAAGAATTGAATCCAAATTGCAGAAATACCAACAACAGCTAATACAAGAAATGTAATATAACCACGAAACCGCTTAAACATGGCAGCCCTACCTTAATCTTGACGTCCTGTCTTACTTCCTGGGCCGACTTAGGCACCATGGGGTATTATACTCGTCTAAAGATCAATGAGCCATTAGTTCCGCCAAAGCCAAATGAATTTGATAACGCAACATCAATTTTTCTTTGTTGAGCATGATGAGGCACAAAATTCAAATCACAGCCTTCGCTAGGATTATCCAAGTTAATAGTGGGTGGTGCCACTTGGTCTCGAATAGACAATATGCTAAATACTGCCTCAACAGAGCCAGCTGCGCCCAATAAATGACCAATCATTGACTTGGTTGAGCTAACAGCCATCTTATAGGCATGGTCACCAAAGCATTTTTTAATTGCTAAAGCTTCTAGCTCATCACCCATAGGGGTCGATGTGCCGTGAGCATTAATATAGTCGACAGCTTCAGGAGCTAATTTGGCATCCTGCAACGCATTTTTCATGGAATAATGTGCACCACGGCCTTCTGGATGGGGAGAAGTAATATGAGAAGCATCGGCACTCATACCAAAACCGGCCAATTCTGCATAGATTTTTGCACCACGCTTTGTGGCATGCTCATAGCTTTCTAATACTACAATGCCCGCACCCTCGCCTAACACAAAGCCATCACGATCTTTATCCCACGGACGGCTAGCTTTTTGAGGTTCGTCATTGCGAGTTGATAAAGCACGTACAGCACTGAAACCGGCAATACTTAAACGGGTTGCAGCCATTTCAGAACCACCAGCAATCATGACATCAGCATCGCCGTAAGCTATAGCGCGTGCAGCAAGACCAATATTATGAGTACCTGTAGTACAGGCAGACACAACCGCGATATTGGGGCCACACATACCGTATTGAATAGAGATATTACCAGCCAACATATTAATTAAGACGCTAGGCAAGAAGAATGGTGAAATTCTTCTTGGCCCTGTTTCACACAAAGTTGAGTGAAACTTTTCAATACCGGGCAAGCCGCCCACACCAGAACCTACGGCTAGCCCTATACGATGAGCATTTTCTTCAGTAACTTGAAGTCCTGAATCTTGAATAGCTTCTTTTGCTGCTACTAAACCATACTGAATGAAGCCATCAATTTTACGAGCTTCTTTTTCGTTAAAGTATTGGAGGTAATCAAAGTTTTTAACGCTACTGCTTATTTGGCATGGTAAATCGGCAGATTCAAATTGATCAATCTTAGTGACGCTCGATTTTCCAGCAACAATAGCTTTCCACGTATCTTCTACGTTTAAGCCTAGTGGCGTTAATAAACCCAAACCTGTAACAACAACACGCTGGTTATTCAAGATAAAACTCCAGAGTCGTTAAAGAATAAATTAGCCTTCTGCGCGCTTATCAGAACGAGCTGAAATGTAATCAATAGCTTGTTGAACGGTGCCAATTTTTTCAGCATCTTCATCAAGAATTTCTGTTTCGAATTCTTCTTCTAAAGCCATAACTAATTCTACGGTATCGAGAGAATCAGCGCCTAAATCATCGACGAAAGAAGCGTCGTTGGTGACTTCATCTTCTTTAACGCCTAATTGTTCAACAATGACTTTTTTTACTCTTGCTTCTATGGTGTTCATAACTCACATCTCCTTAGGGTAATCTCTGGGTTGTAGTTTAGTCAAAATCAGATAACTTGCAATATGTTTCTCTACCTCAAATATTGAGGCTAAGTCCCGAATTGCATGCTATTTTTTTCTAATTCATGTACATACCGCCATTCACATGTAGGGTCTGACCGGTGATATAGCTGGCTTTTTCAGAGGCCAGAAATACTACAGCGGATGCTATGTCTTCCACATGACCTAGGCGCTGTAATGGGATTCTTTCTAATAATGCAGTTCGATGCTGCTCAGGAATTTTACGGGTCATATCGGTATCAACAAAACCAGGGGCAACCGTA
>CAZXFO010000091.1:0-16145 GCA_964639745.1 uncultured Coxiellaceae bacterium
TTTAGAATGCAAGCCAGTTACTGGAGAAATTACCTACGGCCTTGAACGATTAGCAATGGCATTACAAGGTGTTGATAACATTTATGACCTGGTATGGACTAAAGCTGGTGATAACATTATTACTTATGGAGATGTGTATCATCAAAATGAAGTTGAAATGTCGAAATATAATTTCGAATTTGCCAATATCGAAGTCTTGTTTCAGCTATTTCATATCTATGAATCGGAGAGCAACCGATTGATAGAGGCTGGGCTACCACTGCCTGCTTATGAGATGGCGCTAAATGCTTCTCATACCTTTAATCTGTTAGATGCAAGACGTGCAATCTCGGTCAATGAACGGCAAAACTATATTTTAAGAATACGCCGCTTAGCTAAGCAAGTGGCAGAAAGTTATTATCAAGCTCGCGAAGCCTTAGGCTTTCCTCTTCTAGCTCAGGATAAAAACCATGTCGAATCGTGAAGATTTTTTATTAGAGATTCATACTGAAGAATTACCTCCCAAAGCGCTATACAGCCTTGGCAAAGCTTTACAGTTTGAAATGGAAAAACAATTACAAAAAGCTAGTTTGAGTTTTGACAACATGCAGTTTTATGCAACACCTCGTCGTTTAGCTTTATTAGTCAATAATCTCGATTTGGAGCAAGCAGCCCAAACTATTGAGAGGAAGGGGCCAGCTATATCTGCTGCATTTGATGTTGAGGGTAAGCCAACACCAGCTTGTCTAGGGTTTGCTCGTTCTTGTGGGATTGACCCTCGTGATTTGATCACCATTAAAAACCAAGGCGGCGAGTGGGTTGGTTATAACGAGCATGTCCCTGGTAAGCCTACTGCTGATTTGTTGCCGGCCATGATTCAGCAGGCTTTACATGCTTTACCTATTCCAAAGCGTATGCGTTGGGGCTCAAGCTCAGAAACATTTATTCGACCTGTGCATGCAGTAATTGCTTTGTTGGGTAAAAAAATAGTTGACGCAACTATATTGGGCTGTAAAGCCGATCAAACAACACATGGTCACCGTTTTCACCACCCGGAAGCCATTATAATTACTGCGCCAAAAGAGTATGCAGCTATTTTAGAAAAACAAGGAAATGTAGTCGTCGATTTTGAAGCGCGCAAAAGCATGATACGTGAGCTTTCTGAAGCTGCTGTTAAACAACAAATTAAGGAAGATGCGCAAATCCTTTTTCAGGATGAATTGCTAAATGAGGTCACAGGTATTGTCGAATGGCCAGTGGCTTTTTGTGGCCAGTTCGATGTAAAGTTCCTAAAAGTTCCAGCACCGGTATTAATTTCAGCTATGCAAGACCATCAACGTTATTTTCCTATCGCTGATAAAAAGGGAAATTTACTACCTTATTTTGTAGCAGTCAGTAATATCAAGAGTAAGGATATCGCAAAAGTAATAGCCGGCAATGAAAGAGTGCTGAGAGCTCGCTTGTCTGATGCTAGCTTCTTTTTTGATACAGATAAGAAAAAAAGTCTTGTTGAACGTGCAGAGTATTTGAAGAATATCGTCTTCCAAGCAAAGTTAGGTACAGTGTTTGATAAAGTCCAGCGGCTAATCAAGCTCGTGGAGTTTATGGGTGCAGCTAAAGAAGCTACTCGTGCAGCACTGCTATGTAAGTCTGATTTAACGACAGAGATGGTAGGCGAGTTTCCTGAATTGCAAGGAGTTATGGGTTATTATTATGCACTGCATGATAAGGAAAGTGCCGAGGTCGCACATGCAATTGTAGATCATTATAAGCCACGATTTTCAGGCGATTCTTTGCCTGAAAGCGAAGCGGGTTGCATGCTGGCTTTAGCCGATCGTGTTGATACCTTGGTTGGTATTTTCGGTATCAATCAAATTCCAACGGGTGATAAAGACCCGTTTGGATTACGTCGTGCAGCTATAGGTGTATTAAGAATACTAATTGAAAAAAACCTAGATATCGATTTACAGCCTTTATTGTTGCAAGCCGCTAACAACTATCCTGCTTTAGAAAATAAAGATCTAGTTCCGCAATTGTTACGGTTTATGCAAGAACGATTAAAGGCATGGTATTTGGAACAAGGTATCGAGCCTGATGTTTTCGCTGCGGTATCTGCGCTCAATATTACAAGGCCTTTCGACATGCACCGTCGTATCCAGGCAGTACAGTATTTTAAATCATTGCCAGAGGCCGAGTCATTAGCAATGGCGAACAAGCGTGTTAGTAATATTTTATCTCAATACAAAGAAACTATAACTGCGCAGGCAATTGATTTTCAGTTGCTGCAAGATGATGCCGAGAAAGAATTAGCACAAAACCTCAAAGACCAAGGTCAGCATATTCTACCCGCCTATCAAGCAGGGAATTATGTCGAGGTGTTATCACAGCTAGCTAGCCTTCGTACTTCGGTTGACCGTTTTTTTGACCATGTATTGGTAATGGTGGAAGACAAAAAACAGCGAGAGAATCGTCTTCTGATGCTAATGCAACTTCGTACGCTTTTCCTGCAAGTAGCTGATATTGCGTTACTCGCTGTAAAACAATAGCTTGCCCGTGTGAGGCGCTTTACATAAGCGCCTAGTTCTTTGCCTTAAAAAGTAGCCAAAGCCGTGTTATTATCTTTGAAAATTAAATAATGAATAAAAAGAAGATAAAAATGATTGATAAATTTTTCAAGATTATCTTATTGAATATACTATGTATTTTGTTGTTTGGCACGTCTGCTCAAGCCTATCCTATAGCGCCTACCGGTCAAAAATTTACCGAATTTTTAGATAGCTTAGATGTGACGAATAAATGGCTACCTTACCATAATGTAGAATGGCGTACCGGTAAGACCGTTAGCCGTTATGAAGGAGGTGCCTTGGGAACTCATTGTAGTACATTCGTTGCAGCAGCTGCATCTAAACTGGGGGTGCAAGTGCTACCGCCCGAACAAGGCGGCTTATTAGCAAATGCTCAATATGCATGGTTACGTAACCAAGGTAAAAAATATGGATGGGCTGCTGTAGATAACCATCTCACTGCTCAGCAGATTGCTAACCAAGGTTGCCTAGTCGTTATTGCTTATGCCAACCCTAATCGTCATAAGCCTGGCCATGTTGCTATTGTTCGGCCAAGTGAAAAACCAAAGGCAGAAATTGTGGCTCGTGGGCCACAGATTATTCAAGCAGGTAAACATAATTATAATTCTGTCTCATTATCAAAAGGATTTCGCCGCTATCAAAGCGGTTTACGTACGCATAAAATTGTATATTATGCTCACGATACTCCTTTCTGTAAGTTGATCGTTAATAAAAATGAAATAAATAATCGTAAACGAAGTGCAGTATAATTGATTCTAAAAAGCAGGTAAGACCGTGCCATTAATTATTCTAGACCGTGATGGGGTCATTAATCATGAATCTCATGCCTATATCAAATCTCCCGAAGAGTGGTTGCCGATACCGGGAAGTTTGCAGGCCATAGCTAAGCTCAATCAAGCAGGATTTGAGGTCATTATCGCTACTAACCAATCGGGATTAGCGCGGGGTCTTTTTGATCAGACGATGTTAGAGCTGATTCATGACAAGCTAAACAGAAGCCTCGCGGCTGAAGGTGGAAAAATCAAAGATATTTTTTATTGTCCGCATCACCCCGAAGATAAGTGTGGATGCCGCAAGCCAATGCCTGGGCTTTTTACGCAAATTAAACAAAAATACCAAGTTAATTTGGCTGAGGTGTATTTTGTTGGTGATTCCTATACTGATATCCTAGCCGCAACCAATGCTGGCTGTAAACCGATATTGGTACTGACGGGGAATGGGCAACAAGCGCTTGCTGATTATCAAGATATTTCCAATGTGCTTCATTTTAATGATCTAGCTCATGCAGCCGAGTATATTATTCATGAAAAAAACATATTCACGCCTTAATTTACTTATTCGCTCTTCGCTTTATTCGTTTATCATGATCGTTAGTTCAGCCTTTCATTGTGTGTTATGTATTATGGCTGCGCCTTTGCCGTTAAAATATCGTTATCGTCTAACGCGGCTTTGGATGGTAGCTATGATTTGGTTGGGGCGTGTGCTATGCCATATGAATTATAGAGTTGAAGGAAGGCATAACTTATTAAAAATTAAAAATGGCATTTTATTTAGCAAGCATCAGTCTGCATGGGAAACTATCTTTTTAGCTGCCTCATTTGATCAAGCAGCCGTTATTGTTAAACGTGAGTTACTGTGGCTGCCTTTTTTTGGTTGGGGCTTAGCATTACTGCGGCCGATTGCTATTAATCGCAAGCAATCTCGTGTCGCAATGCAGCAGATTATGACCCAAGGGAAAAGCTATTTAGATGAAGGCCGATGGGTGTTGATTTTTCCTGAAGGGACGAGAGTAGCGCCAGGCCAAGTTGGCAAATATCGAGTAGGAGGCGCACGTTTAGCAATTGAATCAGGTTATCCGCTTATTCCTATCGCACATAATGCAGGTCACTGTTGGTCTAGACGTCAATTTATCAAGCAGCCAGGATTAATTCGGGTAGTGTATGGCCCGCCGATTTACCCGGAAGGTAAGACTGCCGAAGAGATGCTTGAAGTAGCAAAATCCTGGATTGAGTCCACTATGCAAGAGCTCGAAGGTGCTGTTTAGAGTTAGTGCTAGCGCCTTAATTTACTTTAGCGACTTCTATATTATCCCAATCTAAGAGTAATCCTTCATTAATTATTGAAAATGGTACTAATACAGTTTCACCTGTAGCGCTATAGGGCTCTAATTGTTCCTTACTAAATACGAAAAGGATGCCTCTTGGTTGTAAAGTCCAGCTCTGGTAATTATTTTGTTTTGGAGCAATTGAATCGGATTGCCAAGTTAACCACGGCATGCCTGGCGCCAATCTTTTTGCTAAATCTTGTTTACAATAATCAGCAATGACACGTAAGTACGGGTAATCATCTTTGAATAATTCAGCAAGTTGAACAGGTTTATCTTCAGTCAAATTAAAATTGAAAATAATATTTTTAGAGGCGGGGGTTAGTCGACCATAATGCAAACTTTTAACCTTAAAATTTATGCTAACTAATTTCATCTGTGGCGCGTCACTTACAAATGAACTATAAGAAATCGATAGGATATTTTGTTGCATCTCTTTGGGGAAATCTTTTAGGTCGGCTTGAGTAACGACAGGTAGATTCTTCTTAAAATAGCTAATGTTGCCATCAATGAATTGTTTAATTCTCTGATTAAAGTTTTTCTGCATTTTGGAGTCAGAAGAAAAAATCTCTGGGTAGCTAATATTAATTTTATAATTTGATGTTTTATCTACTATTAACTTAGTTTTGAAATCGTAATATGTCTGATCATCGATTTTTCGATGCATCGTGCAGCTACTTAACAGCATGATTATGGTCAACATTATAAAAGAAATAGTCTTCATGGTCGGCTCTTATTTCGTGGTGGGGTATCAGGGTTGTGAGAATTTTGGTTTGAGTTGGATAGGAAAAAACTTGTATCAGCAGTGCAGTCATTTCCTTGACTCCTAACATCAACAACAATCCCTAGTGGATCAATTTCAAAGAGGGTTTTGCATTCCAAAAAAAATGCAGTGAAATTTTCTTTTGCCTCATTAGGGTCAGGCAAGTAAACAGTATGCTGATTATTTTGTTTGATGTTTAAAGCGCTTATAGAGGTAGCTTGTGAAGGCGCAGGATAATTTCTATACATGTTTTTGGTGTAGATGTAGACTTCATTATCGTTAGGAAGCGCTACTTTTTGTTCAGGTTGACCCCATACTCTGATCAGCTCACTTGCATGAGCCCAGCGCCAGCTGCTTATAGTTTGCTCATAGCGCTCACTTCCGTTCATTGTTGAGCAAGATGCTAACACAAAAAATCCTAATATGAGCAGAAGTCGCATCATTTTCTCCATTCGGTACCACGAATTCCGTAGCACGTATTATAATGAAATATATTGAGGAATACAGCTGACCGCCGGCTAATAAGGACTATAAATGGCTCACTCTAAGCTTACTGAAATTTCTTGCTCTAATTGCGCATTGGTTGGCGAAAACGCCGAGCTAGAAAAAACCTTTTATAATCAAGTGCTAACGAAGTTTTGGGTGGCGTTTTCTGCGGGCGTGGCCTTAATGTTAGTGCAGTTTCTTAATCTGCAGCCCCCATTAATTCTTCCTTTGGGCCAAAGCATCGGTTTGCTCATGGCTACTTTATCTCTAATAGTAATGCTTTACACTGGCTCTGATATTTACTGGGGCGCCTTACGTGCTTTAAAACACCATATCGCTAATATGGATACATTGGTAGCCATAGGAACAATAGCTGCATGGACAATTTCTTTGATCATCGTGATTTTTCCTGCTAGTTTTCCAGAAGGAAGCCGTGAATTATATTTTGAATCAGCGCTTATAATTATTGCTTTTGTTAAATTAGGTTCTGCTTTTGAAATTAGATCACGTCGCAAAACCCACCGCATTATTGAAAGTTTAACAAAGTTACAACCTAAGATGGCGCGTGTTATCCGCCAAGGTGAAGAATTTGATTTATCAGTAGAAGATGTTTATGTAGGCGATGTTTTACATGTCCGCCCTGGAGAGCAAATTCCTGTTGACGGAGTTTTATTAGCAGGAGCTTCTTTCGTAGACGAGTCTATGTTTACTGGGGAGCCCATTCCAGTAGAAAAAAATGTAGGCGATAAGGTGATTGGCGGCACAATAAATAATAATGGGACATTCAGATACCGTGCGCTAAATACTGGCAAAGATACAGCATTGGCCCAAATTATTTCGTTGGTTACCCAAGCGCAAAATACCAAGCTGCCAATTGCTCGACTAGCGGATAGTATCGCTTCTTACTTCGTGCCGATAGTTATCGTTTTAGCAATCTTAAGCGCTATCGTGTGGTTCAATTTTGGTCCAGAACCAAAGTTAGTATATATGATCTTGATTCCTGCTAGTGTACTTTTAATTGCCTGTCCATGCGCGATAGGGTTGGCTACACCTATCGCAGTAATGGAAGGTGTTGGTAGAGCAGCTGAAAGCGGTATCTTGGTGATGAACCCAGATGCATTTGGAAAAATAAGAACATTAAATACAATCGTGTTAGATAAGACAGGTACGATTACAGAAGGAAAGCCTTCAGTCACGGCCATTTATCCTTTAGCGGGATGGACCACCCAGGGTGTATTACAGTTTGCAGCTTCTTTAGAAAAAAATTCTGAGCATCCTTTGGCTCATGCCATTTTGCATGCCGCACAACAAGAAGGATTGCCGTTCTTAACTTGTGAAAGATTTAATGCAATACCTGGATATGGTTTAAGCGCGACTATTAGTGGCAAACCAGTATTGCTGGGTAACGCGCGCTTTTTACGTGAAAGAAATATTCCTTTCGAAACGCTCATAAATCTAGTTAACAGTGAAAAAAATTATGGCGCGGTGTCTGTACATGAGAGCAATTTGAGTGTGCTTTATTTGGCAGTAGAAAATCATGCTGTTGGAGCGATTGTTGTGGCTGATAAGATTCGATCAGATTCCAAAGAAGCAATATCCCAGCTTAAAAAGATGGGCCTAAAGGTGATTATTATCAGTGGCGATCAAGAGAGTGCTGTCCAGGCAGTAGCAAAACAAGTTGATGTAGATGATGTTCAGGCAGGAGTTCTTCCACATGACAAGCTGCATAAGATAACAGATCTTAAAGTCCAGGGTAGAAGAGTAGCAATGGTCGGTGATGGAATTAATGATGCACCAGCTTTAGCTGAGGCTGATGTCGGTTTTGCTATGAGCTCAGGTGCTGATCTTGCTAAAGAAAGCGGCGATATACTGCTGTTAAGGAACTCCTTGTTTAGTATAGTGGAAGGTATCAGAATAGCAAAAACTACTGATCTCAATATCAAAGAAAATTTACTAGGAGCTTTTATTTATAACCTGATAAGTGTTCCGGTTGCAGCTGGCATTTTATACCCTATATGGCATGTTTTATTAAGCCCCATGTTGGCAGGCCTTGCTATGGTGATGTCTTCAATTACGGTAGTTTTAAATGCAAGTCGGCTGCGTTTAATCAAAAGGAGTAAAGCATAATGACCTTGCTGTTTACTCTGATGATTAACCTGGTTGGCATAATATTAATGGCTTTAACATTCTGGTGGTTTTTTATTAGCAGTGAACGCGCTAAAAAAGTGACCGACCAAGTTATAACTATCCAGGTAAAAGATGGTATATATGAGCCAGCCAAAATTAAAATTGCCGCGCGATCTACTATAGTTTTGCGCTTTATAAGAGAAGACCCAGCTCCTTGTGCAGAGATGGTTATATTTCCAAGTTTAAACCTAAACTATAGTTTGCCTCTACATAAGCCATTTGATGTTGCATTGGAATCACAGCCAGTGGGAACAGTTGATTTTATGTGCCATACAGGTACGTATAAAGGTAGATTAATTATTGAGTAGCGAGGTGTCCTAGGAGGTCGCAATGCAATCAGCAGCCTGGAAAGACCAGCTAAATATTACGTTACAGAAAAAATTCAGCGTAGCAGAAGCGAAATTACTTTATCAAAAATACCAGCAAACATTTGAATCTGTTTATGAGGAAGAATGTTCTACTGAGCTGGTCGCGCTAGATATAGAGCTGTTGGAAAAAATTACTCCGCAAAATCCATTTGAATTGGGTTTTTATATCGCGCCAGAACATTCTGATGAATCATTACATTTACGCTTGTACAGACGTAATGACTTAATACCGCTTTCTGATATATTGCCTGTTTTAAGCGATTTTAACTTTCGGGTGTATAGCGAACGCACTTATAAAATTAACATTAATGACGAGCTTATTTGGATAAGTGATTTTATTGTTTGTTGCGCTGACCCTCAAAAATTATGCTTTGATAAAATGCAACCGTTATTTCGTGATGCATTTGTAGAAATTCTTGCAAAGCGTTTTGAAAGCGATGGGTTCAATAAGTTAATTCTTGAAGCGCAACTATCTTGGCGCGAAATTATGATACTGAGGACTTATGCTAAATATTTAAGGCAAGTGGGGTTTCGTTTAACTCAGAATTCAATAGAACAAGCTCTAGTTAACAATGCCGACATTACTAAAAACTTAATTGCATTGTTTTTTGCTCGTCATAATCCTAAGCAGAAAGATATTAAGTTGAGCGAGCAGTTGGAAGAAAATATTATTACAGCATTGGATGCTGTTACTAGCTTAGATGAAGATCTTATTATCCGCCGCTTTTTGGCTTTGATTAAAGCTACGCTGCGCGTTAATTACTTTCAATGTAACCAAGATAATTCTTATAAGCATTATTTAGCAATAAAATTTTTATCTGAATCTATTCCGGAATTGCCTTTGCCGGTGCCATTATTTGAGATTTTTATTTATTCATGCCGATTTGAAGGCATACATTTACGTAGTGCTAAAGTAGCTAGAGGGGGGATACGTTGGTCTGATAGACGTGAAGATTTTCGATACGAAATTCTAGGTCTAATGAAGGCTCAGCGGGTTAAAAATGCCATTATTGTTCCTTCTGGAGCTAAAGGTGGATTCGTGCTCAAGACAGCACCCGCTAACCGTGACGATCTCAAAAAAGAGGTAATTGAATGCTACCAGCTTTTTATTCGAGGACTCTTGGATATTACCGATAATATTATCAATAAAAAAACGGTACATCCTAAAAATGTTGTTTGCTGGGATGAGCCTGATCCCTATCTTGTAGTTGCCGCTGATAAGGGCACAGCTACTTTTTCAGATACAGCTAATAAAATTGCTATTGAGTATGATTTTTGGCTGGGAGATGCTTTTGCTTCCGGTGGTGCTACCGGGTATGACCATAAAAAAATAGGCATAACCGCACGCGGAGCATGGGAGTCAGTAAAGCATCATTTTCGTGAATTAGAGGTTGATGTTGAAACTGCAGTGATCACTGCGGTTGGTATTGGTGATATGAGCGGTGATGTTTTTGGTAATGGTTTAATATACTCGAAAAACATTAAACTAATTGGCGCATTTGATCATAGGAACGTCTTTTTAGATCCCGATCCTGACCCTGCTGTTTCTCATGCGGAGCGTTTAAGATTATTTTCTTTGCCTAGTTCATCGTGGGAAGACTATGATCCTAAGCTAATATCAAAAGGTGGCGGGGTTTATAAGCGCAGTGCGAAATCAATTACTGTTACTCCTGAAGTAAAAAAAGCATTAAATATCACAGCAGATAAATTAACCCCTAATGAGATGGTGCGAGCTATACTGCGTGCTCCTGTTGATTTACTTTGGAATGGCGGCATAGGGACTTATGTTAAAGCGAGTGCCGAAACTAATATAGATGTTGGTGATAAGACTAATGACATGTGTCGCATCAATGGCAATGAGTTACGTTGTCGGGTAGTGGGTGAAGGGGGGAACTTAGGGTTTACGCAGCGAGGAAGGGTGGAATATGCTTTATCTGGCGGTTTAATTAATACCGATTTTATTGATAATTCCGCTGGTGTTGATTGCTCTGATCATGAAGTAAATCTCAAAATCTTGTTAAATAGCGAGATGGCAAAAGGTGATTTAGACGAAGCTAAGCGTAACCAGCTATTGGTATCAGTAACGTCCGAAGTTGCTCAGTTAGTTTTAAAGGATAATTATAGCCAAGCTTGGATATTAGGTTATCTAGCAAAATATGCGCTCTCTGAAACTCTGACTTATCAAGCCTATATCAAGGAACTAGCTTCAGCTAATTTAATAAATCGAGCAGTGGAATATTTGCCTGATGATAAAACTATTTTAGAGCGAAAAACTGCGGGCATTGGCCTGCTACGCCCAGAGTTGGCGGTATTACTTGCCTATACAAAAATAGTTACCAAAAATGAATTGTTAAAGTCTGATTTGCCCGAAGACCCATTTTTTATACAGATGTTAGAAACTGCTTTTCCTAATACTATTAATAAAGCTTACTATGAGGCGAGCCGAAATCACATATTGAAACGCGAAATTATAGCAACTCAACTAAGTAGTAATGTGATAAACGAAATGGGCATAGTTTTTATTTACCGCTTGCAAAATGAAACGGGTGCTACTGTATCAGAAATAGTTAGAGCACATGCTGCTGCTTCAGCAATTTTTAATTCTAAGAAAATGCAGAGAGTGATTGAGCTGTTAGATTTTAAAATACCCATAGCAATGCAATATGAGCTATTATTTCATATTAGACATCTGGTAAATATTTCTACGCGATGGTTTCTGCACTCCAAGCGTCTCGATGATAATATTTCGCAAACCATTGAGCATTATGCTGCTCGTGTAAAAATCCTAGATAATTTAATAGTGGAGTTGATGACGGGTTCCACTAAAGTATTCTTAGGAAAGTTGCGTGAACAATTTTTAGGAGCAGGGTTGACTGAAGAATTGGCCAACCAGATTGCATCTTTTCGGGTTGCCTACACGGCACTAAATATAATTGAAATTGCTACAAAGCATAACTTTGATTTAGAAAAAACAGCTCGTACCTATTTCTTGGTGGGAGAGAATTTCAATTTAGTTTGGTTCCGTGACCATATTGCAAACGACATGCGGGAAGGTTCTTGGAACTCTATGGCGCGTTTGACACTGCGCGATCAACTAGATGTACTGCAAAAGGGTTTAACAGTTAATATTATGAAAGCCTTTAAGAAAGAAGAAAATGTTCTGGCTGCAATTTTGCACTGGAAGACTCGGCACGCTGCTAGTTTAATTCGATGGGAAAAAATGCTAGCTGCGTTACATGAAAGTTCTACGATAGATTATTCAATGTTCTTTATTACTTTAAGTGAGTTGATGCACTTGATAGAAAAATAGATTAACGATTAAATTCTTTAACTTCTATTAGATCAGTTTCATTTAAAATACTTTGTACTGGAATATCAAATTCTTCGGTTGGTATTTTATCAACAGCTTGAAGGTTAAATCCCACGCCTGTAAGAATAGGTTTAGCGCTAGTCTTTTTAAAAGCAAATGTTCGGTCATAGAAACCGCCACCAGTCCCTAAGCGATTTCCGTAGCTATCAAAAGCAATAAGCGGTACCAAAACTAAGTCGAGTTTATTAGCTTCCATAAACGAATCAGACTGCGGTTCTAAAATGCCGTATTGATTAGGTTTTAGTCTGGTATTTTCATGGTAAAGTGCAAATTGCAAAGTCTTATCAGGACATATTAGAGGTAAGTAACAATTTTTATTGGCTTGCCAGATGGCTTGAATAATAGGGCTGACATCAAATTCATCCTGGGCGGCTATGTAGCAAGCAATATGTTGGCTTTGTGAAAATAATGAGTGGGTAGTAAAAAGGTTTGCTGCTTTGATGCTGGCCTGGTGGCGATAGTCGGGGTCTATAGACCTGCGTAACGAGCGTATTAAATTTCTAAGTTCAAGCTTGGACAGAGCTAATCTCCATCATCAAGCTATCGTTTTCAGGTTCTAGGGCATATTCCAATTTGGTTTGTAAGTTATCAAGCCGTTGGTTGAGGAAGTGGGTGTTTTGGTCCGTCTTGGTTTCTAACTCTAGTAATTGAGAGGCTAGGTTGATGGCGGCCATAACGGCTAATTTTTCCATGGCCATTAATTTGCCATCAGGGCATAACTCTTTCATGGTGTTATTTAGGTAATTAGCAGCTTTTTGCAGAGCAGAGACTTCTTGTTCCTGGCAGCGAATTTGATAAGGCTTTCCCATTAACTCAATGGTGGTTGTAGTTCTGGCGGGTTCGATAGTAGCTTCTACCAAATTAGCTTGTTCATTCATTAGGCAGACTCTTCTAGGGGTTTCAAGCGGGCTATCATGCGCTCTATAAGCGTAATAGCGGTTTGGTGTTTTTCTTGGAGGGCTTTTTTCTCATTGGCCCATTCAGCTTGGTTTTGTTGAAGTGTGTCGTGTTTGTCCAACAAACGCTTAATATGTGTTTCTAGCTGTTCTAGCAATTCTTCCATAGTGATTCCCTCTTAACTGGGTTTATTATTACCTAATTTTGGGAAAAAAAGTAGTCTATACCATAACTATTGTCCTGCTCATGGCTTACTTGTATGATGCGCTATCTGAAATGAATCGTAGAGGACACAGCCATGACTATTCGCGTAGCTATTAACGGATACGGCCGTATTGGCCGCAATATTTTAAGAGCCCACTTTGAAGGCAAAAAATATCCTGACATAGAAATTGTTGCCATTAATGATCTAGGCGATGTGGCTACCAATGTCCATTTAACACGTTACGATAGCACTCATGGCCGCTTTCCGGGTGAAGTCAGCGTCTCCGGCAACGATATGATAGTAAATGGCAGCCGCATTAAAGTAACTGCTGAGCGCGATCCTAAGAAATTACCTTGGAAAGAATTAAATATCGATGTGGTTTTTGAATGCACAGGCTTTTTTACGTCTAAAGAAAAGGCAGCCGGACATATTGAGGCAGGCGCCAAAAAAGTAATTATTTCTGCGCCAGCCACTGGGGTAGACGCTACTATCGTGTATGGTGTTAACCATCATACTTTAAAAGCGAGTGATACCATTATTTCCAATGCTTCTTGCACAACAAATTGCTTAGCAAACGTGGTCAAGCCTATCCATGAAGCTATTGGTATCGAGAGAGGCTTAATGAACACTATTCACGCCTACACCAATGACCAACATTTATTGGATGTTTACCACTCTGATTTGCGAAGAGCGCGAGCTGCAGCTTTATCAATGATACCCACTAAAACCGGCGCAGCCGCGGCGGTAGGGTTGGTTTTGCCAGAGTTGGATGGCAAGCTGGACGGTTACTCCGTCCGTGTGCCTACTGCTAATGTCTCAGTAGTAGACTTAACTTTTATTGCTAAGCGCAAAACCAGTTCAGATGAAATTCATTCTGCAATCATGAATGCAGCTAATGGCCCATTAAAAGGTATATTAGCCGTTAATGATGAGCCTTTGGTTTCAATTGATTTTAATCATCATCCTGCATCTGCGATTTTCGATACTGCCCATACTAAAGTTAGTGATAACCTGGTTAAAATTATGGCTTGGTATGATAATGAATGGGGCTTTTCCAACCGCATGCTAGATGTCACAATGGCTTTGATGCATGCTAAAATTGCTGAAACTGTTTAAACCTAACACCTTTCGAGCTTTTGGCTCGAAAGGGTCATAAGGGCTAAAATCACTATGCCATCCTCGATACTTAATCTTTTTGGTCGCTCACCAATAGGTCCATTAGAAGAACATATGGCCAAAGTACATGCCTGTGTAGAGCTGTTAGTACCTTTTTTTCGAGCCGCTTTAGCTCAAGATTGGAAGGAAACAGAGGTACTCCAACAATCGATTGTGCAATTGGAAAACGAGGCTGATGCGGTAAAGCGTGATTTGCGCATCCATTTGCCTAACAGCCTTTTTATGCCAGTAGCTCGAAGTGACTTGCTTGAGCTTTTGAGCATGCAAGATCGCTTGGCTAATAAAGCTAAAGATATTGCCGGAGTTGTGTTTGGACGCCGTATGGTTTTTCCTGAAGTGACCACTAATTTATTTTTTGAATTTTTAAAACGTTGTGTAGAAGCCTCGCATCAGGCTAATGCAGCAATTCATGAGTTAGATGAATTACTAGAAACAAGTTTTAGTGGGAGTGAAATTAAAATAGTAGAGGGAATGATCGCGGATCTATGGCAAATTGAACGTGATACAGATGACATGCAAATTCATTTACGCCTAAAACTATTCGAAATGGAAGATAAGCTTGCCCCTGTAGACGTAGTGTTTTTATACAAAGTAATTGAGTGGACGGGGGATCTTGCTAATTATGCTCAAGATATTGGCGACCGTTTGCAAATTTTATTAGCCCGTTAAAAAAAGGTCATTATGGAATATAGTCTGGTTTTCGTTGTGCTTGCTTGCGTGACAGGTTTGTGGATGACTTGGGGCGTGGGTGCTAATGATTTAGCAAATATCATGAGCACTACAATGGGCTCTAAAGCACTGACGGTGCGTCAGGCTCTCATTATCGCCATTATTTTTGAAATTATGGGCGCATTTCTAGGTGGTAGTGAGGTTTCTGAAACAATTCGTGGCGGTATTATTAATGTAAACATTGCTGAGCAGAACCCTTTGCTGCTGATATACGGTATGCTCTCAGTGTTATTGGCAGGAGCAACCTGGATTACATCAGCCAGTATGTTAGGGATGCCGGTTTCTATTACTCAGGCTGTGGTCGGTGCGTTAGTCGGTGTAGGGGCAATTTCAATAGGCATTAATGCTGTTGAATGGCGTAATGTCATGTATATTTTTACTAGTTGGGTTGTTTCGCCTTCGCTTGCTGGTCTTTCTGCTTTTCTATTATTTATTTCTATCCGCCAAACAATTTTGGGGGTGGAAGAGCCTATAAAATCAGCAAAATATATTATTCCATTTTATTTTTTCTTGGTTGGCATTGTGCTTGCAATCATGACAGTACTTAAAGCGCTTAAGCATTTTCATGTTCATATGAATGCTTGGTCAAAGACAGCTGTTGTATTTGGAACGGCTTTAATTATTGTTGGCCTTGGTATTGAGGCTATGCGCCATGTTAGACGTCATGCAAGAGTAAATCGCCATAGCCAATTTCAATATATTGAAAACCTATTTAGTGTATTGATGGGTTTTACAGCTTGCGCCATGGTATTTGCTCATGGATCAAACGATGTGGTTATCGCTGTAGGCCCTGTAATGAGCGTGATTAGCACTGCTTTAATGAAATCTCCCATGCAAGAAGGCTCGGTGGTTTTAGCTGTATTACTGTCAGGCTGCTTAGGGGTGATAGTTGGTTTATTCATGTACGGTCGCAAGGTTATTGCTACTGTAGGTAATGGCATTACCATGCTAACTCCTAGTCGCGCTTTCGCGGCTACTTTTGCTGCAGCTAGCACTGTGGTGGGTTCAACAACTTTAGGAATTCCGGTCTCTGCTACTCAAACCTTAGTGGGCGCAGTATTTGGTGTGGGATTGGCGCGTGGTATTGATGCTTTAAATTTAACTGTTATGCGCAATATATTTTTCTCCTGGGTGCTGACTATCCCTGTCACAGGAGGGCTCGCTATTCTGTTTTTCTATTTATTACAAAAATTATTTGGCTTATCATAATCGCCTCGTATTTATCTAAGATTCATCAAAAGGAGTAAATCGTGCCTATTAATTTAGAAGCTGCAATGCAGGCCATTCATCACCACG
>CAZXFO010000092.1:0-3019 GCA_964639745.1 uncultured Coxiellaceae bacterium
TTTGTCGAAACGACATGGTGCTGTTGGTGTGATGCAGTATCGTGAAGATGGTTTTCTCCCGGAAGCATTAAAAAATTATTTAGTGCGTTTGGGTTGGTCTCACGGTGATCAAGAAATTTTTTCTATCGAAGAGATGATCCAATTTTTTGATGTGCCTCATATTAGCAAAGCACCAGCTGCATTAAATCCTGATAAGTTGCTGTGGTTAAACCAGCACTACATGAAAACTAAAGATCCAGAAGAAGTAGCTGTTGCTTTAGCATGGCATTTTGAAAAACTGGGGGTGGATGTTGGCGCAGGCCCTGCTTTAGTTGAGATTGTGCAGATTCAGCGCGAAAGGGTAAAGACGCTCAAAGAGATGGCTGAGAAGAGCCAATTTTTTTACCAAGATGTGCAATACGATGAAAAAGCAAAAGCACATCTTACTGAAGAAATTCGTGGGCCCCTAAAAGAGGTTTGCGATGAATTATCTAATTTAGCGACCTGGACGCCAGAGGCTATCCATCAAATCGTAGTGAATTTGTCAGAAAAACACCAATTAAAGCTCGGCAAATTAGCTCAGCCTATACGGGTAGCAGTGACAGGCGGCACGGTTTCGCCACCCCTGGATGTCACTTTATATCTATTAGGTCAGGTCAAGGTTAGATCACGCTTAAATAACTTTTTACACAGAAGTTCTCGCTAAATACGCGATAACTTCTTAAATTGTTTATATGCTACGCAGAAGCTAAGCTTCCGCTTGCACCAAGAGGGGAGAATCGCAATTTCTCCCCTCTTGGATCACCTCATCGCTTAAGGTCAACGGCGATCGCTGCTTTTTGTATAATTAAATTGACAAATTACCAATGCCTTCCTAAAATCGCTTCCTTACTGAAGAATATCAGGGGCTATAGCTCAGCTGGGAGAGCGCTTGCATGGCATGCAAGAGGTCGTCGGTTCGATCCCGTCTAGCTCCAAGATTAACTTCGTTTAGGCCCGTGTCCCCATCGTCTAGAGGCCTAGGACATTGCCCTTTCACGGCAGTAACAGGGGTTCGAATCCCCTTGGGGACGCCAAGAAATAAAAAAGCCATTCCAAATTGGAATGGCTTTTTTTATTTCTAGTATCTAAGAGATTCGAACCCATGGGTTCGACAAAATCGGCAGGAGAGCCGATTTTGAACATCGCAGAGCGATGGCCCTAAGGGCGAGCACTCAGGACGAGTGCGAGTAATCCCCTTGGACTATTTTTGTTTGTGGCATTCACAAAGACATCATCACGCGCCTGTGCGGCAAAAATTCTGTCACTCCTGTCAAAGCAGGGGTCTCAAGCTAGCTTGTAGAGGAGTTGATTGGATAGGTGTGCCATTAACGTTTGATAAAAGTGCTAGCCCGTAGGGCGAAAGTGTAGGATGTAAGTGAGTAATCCCCCTGGACAATAAAGAGTAGATTATCCACACCAGAAGATTAGAAATCGAATGAATTATTAAAGGTGGGGAATAACTAAAACATCTTTTTACCATTAGGAACTTTAGGATCAACGGTAATGAGGCATATTGCGCCATCATTGTCGGGAAATCCAACTAGCAAAAATTCAGATGTAAATCCTGCAATATTTTTTTCACCTAAGTTGATGCATCCCATGACCTGTCTGCCAATTAAAGATTCGGGCGTATAATGAACCGTCACTTGAGCAGACGTTTGTTTAATGCCAATTTCATCGCCAAAATCTACCCAGACTTTGTAAGCTGGTTTTTTTGCACGTGGAAAAAATTCTGCTTTAATAATGGTGCCTGATCGCAAATCGACTTTTTCAAAGTCTTCATAAGAAATGACCATCATCTCTCCTCAATGCTGTTTCTAAATAATTCCTGTGCGTTTGTCATTTCCATATAAATGCCGGGTTGGCCTATATCCATTACTGCCCAGTATGCCCCAAAAGTTTATCATTACCTATTGGGTCAATTGCAAGTTTTTAAAAAGTTTTAATGTGGCTCGCATTAACGAAAAGCAAAACCTGGATCACCACACCTGCTACGCAGGCTCGTGATGACGAACGTGTTTCACAGATTCACATGAATAAGAAGCCGTCATTGCGAGGATGCGAAGCGCTTATCCGTGGCAATCCAGATTTTTAACCTGATTTGATAATGTTAAAAATTCCATTACGTAAATCCTCAGCGAAATCTGCTACCCAATGAGTAGCGTGGCCTGTCAGATAGGTTTGTGATGTACCTCCTCGAGTTATAGTAAGTTTTGCATTAGGGAAAAATGTTGAGTTATTAATGGGTGTTTCAACATAATCATACTCAGTAAGTTGGAACTCATTCGGATCAACCCCATAATCTCTACATTCAGTATTGAAATCTTCCTGTTCAGTTTCGCTCAGCGTTATAAATTTCTTTTCCATTAGGACCTCCCAATTAGAAATTGAGCTTATCGTTATTAAGAGATTGTTTGTTGAATGGAGTACTTTTACCGAGTTAAATAACAAGTCATAAATATGCTAAGACGTTAACCATAGATATTCCTAAGCGATGTTGAATGAATTATAGCCCGCTCCAACCAAATTGCTGTCCATACCATTCAAAAATACAACCCTGGCCTATACTTAAACTAACCCTCTCTCAGAGCTTTGTTATGAACTCATCGAGAGCTAATGAAGAATCTTCATTAAATGAAAGTGTTGGAAACTCTGCATCTGTTAGCCAAACAGAACAAGCTACTACACCCAGAAAGTTTCAAGAATCTGAAAGGCTGGCTTTTATAGTGAATATTCCGATCGCTATTCTAAAAGACCAAAATAACCAGGCCGATGCTGCCGGTACAATCCAGAAGATGATGGATATTAGGGCTGCTTATTTAGATGGCTATGATCCTAATACTTGTCCGCCATTTAAGATGGTTTTTGGCGTTAACTGTCATGAGTCAGAAGTACAGAATTTGGTATTGCTTCATGAGCAATGGGATAAATTTAAGAAAGAAAATAATTATTCGGATACCAATAACCCTGTCTCGGTAGTAACAAGAGTATGGGATGG
>CAZXFO010000093.1:0-4782 GCA_964639745.1 uncultured Coxiellaceae bacterium
GAGCCTTGTACTTGTGGGTCTTTCAATAAAAAAGGCTTAAGGGTTGTGTTGCGTGCTGCTTGGAATCGCTTTAAAAGCTCCCCATTACCTATTAAATAAATGCGATCAATGTCTGCCAGAGGAATTTCAGGCTTCTTTTTATTGCTAGCTAATGTTCCAGTTGCATAACGATAAAGAGCATCCAGATTATTACCAGTAAATATATAGTCCTGTGGTCGTGATGGAATAAAGTTATTTTCTTCTGAAGTGACCCAAATAATTAAATCGGTAATTTCTTCTAAAGCTTGCTGGCAATAGGAGTATTCCGTTTGATTTTTAAAATATCCTAAGAAAATAAGCCGGCTACCGGTTTCTCGTAATAATGGCCCATAACTTAAAATGCTTGGTATACTAAATGAATTGCCTATCATTAAAACAGTTTCATGACCTTCTGCTGCTTTATAGCGAACACCAGCAGGCCCCATTAATGATACTACTTCGCCGGGTTGTAAAAGCGCACATAGTTTTGTGCTAGTGCCTGATTCAAAAACCATAAATTTCAAGCTGTTTTCAGTTTTATTTATACCAGCAGCAACTAAAGCCAGTGGCTCTAATTGTAATAAAGTATCGTGGAGTATAGGCGCGTGGGTTTCAAAATTTTGTAGTCGGTAAAAGTGCCCTGGTTTAAAGTGCTTAGCTGCTAAAGGTGCTTTAATAGTTAACTCAATAACATTTTCTGCTAAGCGCTTAACCTGAGTTATGGTAGCTGTAAACTGTTGCTGCATACGGTCAGCGAATTGTTGATATTCTGTCATATCGCCTGTTTTCATTTTTCCTTTAAGTAGATCAACTACCTTGGGATAGGTTCGCATACCTGAGGCGATTGCTTTAACTACATTCCCATGAAAGACAGGATGGCTATCACCAATAAGTGATACACGATGATCATTTTTCTTATAGGATGTAAATGGTCCAAAACCAGGTTGCTTGCAATGTTCTATGCCATGAGCAATGACTAATTCGTTGTTAACCAAATCTTCTTCATAATGTTGGTAATGCAAACCTAGGCGGTTAAATGTACCTCGATGTTCATATTCATAAGCAATATTAGGTTGAGTGCCGGTAGCAACAAATATGGATCGAGCGGGTAGGCGCATTTCATCGGCCGCGCTAAGCCATTCACCTGATTCAGTGCGTATACGTTTACGGCAAACTAGGGTTTCTGCATGGCCATGAGCATTCAATTCTACTGCTGAAGGTTCTAAACCTTCTCGGTAATAAATTCCTTCCTCGAAGGCTTTTTCTAATTCTTCATGGTTATTAATATAGGCGGGCGATTCCTGCATGCTGCGACGATAAATAATAGTGACGCCGCCCCATGAGCGAATCAATTTAATAAAATTTGGCTTTTGCACAAGCGATCTGGCACGTAAACGCTCTTCTCGCACAGCGCGCCCATGTTCTAAAAATTCTTGTAAAATTTCTTGAGAAGCAATATCCAGTTCTTGAAGAATTTTTTCTGAATCATAAATTTTTACCAATTCTTCATAACGAGCTAAGACTTTTTCTACTTGGGTAATATAATAAGCTTGTGCTTCTGTCGCAGTATCTACTCCAGTTAACCCGCCACCAATAACTACAGCAGGTAAGCGAACCTGCAAATTAGATAAGCTACTTTTTTTCGCTGCATTACCTAATTGCAAAGCCATTAGAAAATCATTAGCTTGGCGCATGCCAGGAGCCAGACTCCCAGGTATTGAAAGTGTTTTGGGTAGGCCAGCACCAACAGCAACGACCATATGGTCAAAACCCATTTCCCAAGCATCTTCAACTTTAATGGTTCCGCCGAAACGAACTCCACCAAATACCAGGAAAGTAGGACGTCGCATCAATGTGAGGTAAATTAATTTAAGAAAATTTTTGTCCCAACGTACAGTAATGCCATATTCCGCAACGCCACCAAAACCTGCCATGATACGTTCATCTAATGCTTCTTTTAAATCAGCAAAGCGCGCAATAGGCTCTTTTAATAACTTTTCAGCAATGGGCTCGATTTTTAAGCCATCAAATCCAACAACAGCAAAGCCTTCCATTAGTAGATGATGTGCCAAAGTAAAGCCAGCTGGGCCCATGCCCGCAATCAAAACTTTTAAGCCATTATAGGGTTTAAGTATCCATTGTTTTTTACGTAGTGGGTTCCAGCGAGTGAGTAAGTCATAGATCTCTACACCCCAAGGTAGATTTAAGACGTCGGTCAAGACTGATGTTTCGATTTGTGGAATATTAACGGGGTCTTGCTTTTGATAGATGCAAGCTTTCATACAATCATTGCAAATACGATGTCCGGTAGCAGGGCACATCGGATTATCAATCATAATGGTGGCGAGTGCTGCTATAGTTTGTCCATCGCGTTTAAGGACATGCATCTCAGAAATTTTTTCTTCTAAGGGGCAGCCTGTCATTGTTAAGCCTAATGGATTTTTCTTAAGACCCAGCGAGGGATCTCCTTTTTTTACAGGGAATCCTTTAGAGCAGAAATCACCTTCGTGGTCATGGCAATAAATACAATAGTGCACTTCATCTTGAACTTCGCGTAAAGTCATGCGTGGATCAGTTAGCTTAAAGCCATCACGTAACCGCCATTGCTCTTCTTCGTAAGCAAGGCGTCCGCAAATATCTCCATCTAAATTTTTAGTAGGCACTAAATTTTGATGATCAATCCTTTCTGGGAGTCTAAAGCAAGTCCAACTTGCAGTTAAAGCTTTGCCTTCAGGGCTTGAGATGGCTTGTACGCACCATTGCACTAACTTTTCAAGTTGTGGGCCATGCTCTTCGGATTTCATTAACCAGCTATCTGCAAGAAGGGCAATAGCTAATTCTTTGTCGTCGCTTTGCAGGGGTGTATTTTCTAATTCTTGGTTAAGCCAAGTATCTAGTTCGGCAAAAGGTGGAAAAGTCGCAGCTTGATGCAGCTGCTTTTTGACTCGGCGCAAGACAAAATGTTTTTTAAATGTGGCTACTGGATTTTGACTTATCGTTTTAGTTTTGAGGAAATCGACGTCCTCTTTGATATTAAAAAGCTCAAGCAAGAATTCTTCTAAAATGGGTGCACAAGCTATTAACAGCTCGCTAGATTCAATAGAGTTAAAAACCTGTGTTTCTTCTCTATAGGCTATTAATTTGGTGTATAGCTCATGATTTTTCTCAGTGAAATAAGCATTAAAGACTCGATCCAGCTTTTTTAAACCTTCTGCATGGAAAAGATCTGCATGAGAAAAGTCTTCCAAGCTATTGAAAATATTAAGTTTTAATTTCACTGCTGGCATAGAGTTCACTGAAAAAATGAAAGGGGGATTATAGGCATTTTAACCCCCGAGGTGCAAGGATAATTACACCAATTTTCCACATTTATGCGCGCTAACTTCCTGAATATTATGGTATGATAATTGTTTCTACGGAAGGAAAATAAAACGCTATGGTTATTTTAAATATAGTCATACTTTCTGCCATTTTGCTTATCAATTTATATCATCAACCAAAACCGCTTAGTTGGGCTTTAATAATAGGTGGCACTCTAGCTATCTTGAATGCCTTAAGTGGTTTTAGCTTATTCCTAACCATAAGCTGGATTCTTTATACTCTAGCTATTATTTTTACTTTTATTCCTAGTTTGCGTAGACGTTACCTTACTAGCAAGATTATGATCAAGCTGCAAAAACATCTTCCATCGATAAGCCAAACAGAGCGTGAAGCTATTGAATCTGGTAATAGCTGGTGGGAAAAAGATTTATTAAGCGGGAACCCTGATTGGAATAAGTTACTGACATTTCCTAAACCAGTGCTTAAAAAAATTGAGCAAGATTTTCTTGATAACCAAGTTGAAACCCTTTGTTCGATGTTAAATGATTGGGAGCTGGTTCATAGTGACCATGACTTGTCACAAAAAATTTGGCACTACCTTCAAAAAGAGAAATTTTTTGGATTAATCATACCTGAAGAATTTGGCGGATTAGGTTTTTCTGCGTTAGCGCACTCAAGTGTAGTTGAGAAAATTGCCACACGTAGCGTGAGTGCTGCGGTTAATATGATGGTTCCCAATTCATTAGGACCTGCGGAATTATTATTGCATTATGGTACACCTGAACAGAAGTCACATTATTTACCACGATTAGCGCGTGGTGAAGAGATACCTTGTTTTGCATTAACGGGTACAGATGCAGGAAGCGATGCGAGTTCAATTCCAGACAGCGGGGTAGTTTGTTATGAACGCTTCAATGGACAAAAAACTTTAGGCATTCGCTTAAATTGGGACAAACGATATATTACCTTGGCGCCCATTGCTACTGTATTAGGGCTGGCATTTCATCTCTATGATCCAGACCACCTTGTCAGTGAAAAAGAGGATATCGGTATCACTCTTGCTTTAATCCCGACCTCACATCCAGGAGTAGAAATAGGTCGCAGACATTTGCCCTTGTATTTGGCTTTTATGAATGGACCGACCAAAGGTAAAGATGTTTTTATTCCTATGGAATGGATTATTGGTGGTCCACAAATGGTCGGTCGTGGTTGGCAAATGTTAATGGAATGTCTCTCAATTGGCCGTTCAATTTCGTTGCCAGCCTTAAGTGCTGGTTGTAGCCAATTAGTGTATCGCGTGACCGGAGCTTACTCGCGTATCCGTAAGCAATTCAACATGCCTATAGGATACTTTGAGGGTATTGAAGAATTATTAAGTCATATTGCAGGCAATACTTATCTGCTAGAGGCAACTCGTTTGATGACAGCAGGTGCTGTTGATCA
>CAZXFO010000094.1:0-2607 GCA_964639745.1 uncultured Coxiellaceae bacterium
GATATGCGTGGTTTAAAGATAGCTTTAGTCTAGGCAATGAAATCGTGATGACAGCTTTGCCGCTTTATCATATTTTTTCTTTGTTGGTAAATTGTTTACTTTACGCCACTAAAGTTGGGGGTGTAAATGTTTTGATAACCAATCCTCGAGATGTACCAGGAATGGTTAAAGAAATGGCTAAGTTTAAATTCACCTGTATTACCGGTGTTAATACTTTATTTAATGGATTGCTTAAAAATTCTAAATTTTCAAAACTGGATTTTAGCCAGCTTAAGCTCTCAATTGGTGGTGGCATGGCAGTACAGCATTCGGTAGCCGACCAATGGCAAACAGTGACAGGTACGGTATTGCTAGAAGGGTATGGTTTAACTGAGGCTTCCCCTTGTATTGCGGTTAATTCACCACAGGCTACGGCTTATACGGGTACTATAGGTTATCCTTTACCTTCAACTGATGTAGCTATATTAGATGACGGTGGTAATGAGCTACCCTTGGGCCAAGCAGGAGAACTTGCTGTAAAGGGGCCGCAAGTGATGAAAGGCTATTGGCATCAAGCACAAGAAACAGCCGCAGTGCTTTCTGCTGATGGCTGGCTTTTAACGGGTGACATAGCTTCTATAGATGAGCAAGGCCGTTTGCGTATTTTAGAGCGCAAAAAAGATATGATTCTAGTTTCAGGTTTTAATGTCTACCCTAATGAAATTGAAGATGTGCTAGCTGCTATTCCGGGAGTATCAGAAGTGGCTGTCATTGGTGTGCCAGATCAAACTACAGGTGAAGCAGTAAAAGCTTTTGTAGTGAAAAGCAATGATAGCTTAACGGCGGAAGATGTTATCAAAGGCGCTCGGCAGTCGCTAACCTCTTATAAAGTTCCTAAGCAGATAGAATTTTGTAAAGAATTGCCAAAGACTAATGTCGGTAAGATTTTAAGAAGGGCTTTGAGGTAACAGCTGCAAAGTAGCTTTTTGGAGATCCTATTGATTTGCAAAGCTAAATAACAATTGAATGCTGCCGACACGAGTCGATCAGATATCACCAAAATTGCACCAGAAATGAATAATCCCCGGATATTAAGAGGTGAAAGCTTAAATTAGGCATGGTTGTTTAAGTTTGTTAGAATACCTGACTCAGCCCAAGAGGTAATTTATGCCTATCGTAGGACAAAAAATACAAACCAGCAGCGCCAATTTTGGCAAACTAGTAAGAAACGGCTGCTTGCTTGTCGATAAGAGCTTGATGATTAAAGAATTTATGGACGGGGAGGAGGTCTCTCTCATTACCCGTATGCGCCGTTCTGGTAAGTCGCTTAATGTGTCTATGCTGCAACACTTTTTTGCGGCAGAGGTAGATGGTGTTTCCACTCATGGGTTGTTTGATCAGTTCGCTATTGCTCGGGAAGACAAAGGTGAGTTTATAGCAAAGCATCAAGGACAATATCCTGTTATCTTTGTAACCTTAAAGGACATTAAAGAATCTTCTTATGGAGCAGCAGTTAATCTTATAAGAATTGTTGTGCAAGAATTATATAGAGAATATAAGCAAATTTTAAAATCTGAAAAACTTGATAACGATGATAGAGAGAATTTTACTAAATATTTAACTGGTTCCGTTAATAATGAGGAGTTGCAGCTTTCTATTAAGTTTTTAAGTGAAATTTTACATAAAGCGTATAGTAAAAAAGTTATTATCTTGATAGACGAATACGATACTCCGCTCACCAAATCTTATCAGCATCAGTACTTAGAACAGCTAAGCGACTTTATGCGCAATATGTTTAGTGCTGCTTTTAAAGATAATAGCCATTTAGAAAAAGGCTTGATGACGGGCATTTTACGTGTTTCGAAAAATAATATGCTGTCGGGGTTAAATAATTTAAAAGTATATACTTTGCTCAATAAAAACTATGATCAATATTTTGGTTTTACTGAAAAAGAAATTATGGAATTGGTTACTGAGACGGGGATAACCGACAGTTTAGAAGCTATTAGGGGTTTTTATAATGGCTATCAAGTGGGTAATACCGTTATTTATAATCCTTGGTCAGTGATGAACTATCTTGCTGAAAGGGAGTTGGCCCCCTACTGGGTGCTTACTGCAAATGATCAATTATTGAGAGATGTATTGATACGAAGTGATGGTGGGACTAGAAAAAAACTAGAAAGCTTGATGCAGGGTGAGGAAGTATCCGGCGAGGTGAATGTTAACCTACGTTATGAAGATTTAGTTGAGCATCCCGATGCATTATGGACTCTTTTAGTCTTTTGTGGCTACTTGACTGTGACCGGTAAGGAGCCGTCATTAGATTATTATATGTGTAAACTTAGAATCCCTAACCAGGAAGTATTAATACAATATAAAAGTATTTTTATTGGTTGGTTGAAAGAAAAATTAGGTACGGATAGATATGATTCATTTTTAAAGAGCTTAGTAAAAGGTGAAGTTGAAAAATTTACCCAAATTTTGGGTGATTATTTGATGGAATCATTAAGTTTTATGGATGTAACAGGTGATAAGAAATCAGAGTCGTTTTTTAACCGTTTTGTATCAGCCAATAAAGCAGGTTTAACAGATAACCCATAACTTAAATGAAAAAAATAAAAAGGGCGT
>CAZXFO010000095.1:0-2212 GCA_964639745.1 uncultured Coxiellaceae bacterium
AGGGAACCTATTTAAGAAATTTATTATTACCCCCTTAATATGAGGTTTGCGTACCAGGGGATAAATCGTCTTTTTTATTACAAACCGAAGAGTCATTTTGGCGATAGCCGCTAGTGTTTTGATAATATTTTTACATTTTGCTACTACCTGCTGCCGTATCCAAATAATTTTTCTGAATAAAGAAGCCCTTTTCAACTTTAAACTAATCAAATAAGAGCCGTTTTTCGCTAAAGCTGACTCTAGGACTTCAATGCGAGCGCGATCTTGGTTAGCTTGATCCTTCAACTGCGCGATCGTCTCCATTAAACTGACGAGCTGTTTATTAGCCTCTCTAAATCCTGTATTTATTTGAGCATCGTAAAGCTCCACGAGATTTTTTAGCGATTTACCATATGAACCGTTAAAAGCAGAATCAAACAGGGCGCTCATTTTGACTGGCAATTTTTTTTGACCAATAACAGCGTAATCTGGGCTAACTCCCTCAAATACATCGTGAAGGTTAACAAAATCTTCGATACTATCTGCTTCATGCAGATAAACAGCTTTCGTACGGTCAAAGCCAGCGTAATCCACTACAAAACTTAAAAGCTGCGCAGGGATAGGTCGTTCATGTGTAGGATCCAAATAAAAACTTGAAGTTCCTACCACTATATTTTCGGAATTAGGAGTTTCTAAAATCAGCAAACCGCCTGGCTGTAAAATTCGATAAGCTTCGTTGACTAAACGACGTAACACCTCAAAAGGAAGATGCTCTACGACATGAAAGGCACTAATAACACTAACACTATTATCGGGCTGGCTAAGCAAATATTCGATAACGTCAGCCTTATGTGCTTTTAATCCTAATTTGTAACATCCCTCTAACATTCCTTCATCTAAATCAACACCTTTTGCATCAAAACCCTTTGCTTGTAATAGCTCCAGCCATTCCCCACGACCACATCCCAAGTCTAAAGCTTGCGGCTGATCATAGATTTTTTTTAAGGGAGCAATAAAAGGTAAATAAAATTCCAAGCGTGTTTTAATCGACTTTCTTAAGCCACGATGTTTTTCTTCAAAAGCTCGGTAAAATGGATCCATCTATAATACCTATAAACTGAGGTGGCCAGTGTACTTGATGGCTTTTGAAAGTGTCAAGGACAGCTCAAAATATCAATGTGACTAATGATTTTGACTTTAAGTTATATCACCATGAAACATTCAAGTTAATGTTTTGCAGAAATTTTTACAAAAACGTACACCGTTGGCTTACCTGGAATGGCATTAATTTTTTCTATTCGTGCATCTTGAACACGACCTTCATTTAACCACGCTTGAAAAGTTGGCAACAGTGCTCGCGTCACATATCCAATCAAAGTATTATTAACATTGATACGAATCGCTTCTTCTTGCACTTCTTGATTATATTCTGAAGCGAAAGTGACTGAGTCACCAATGTTCAGAAAATTAAAATCTTGATGAATCTGCCTAAAGCCCGTCGCTTCAAGCAACAATTCACACGGACCTTCTGCCTCGATAAACGGATGTATGACTGAAAACCCATCGGTCGGCAGGCGAGCTCCAGAATATCCCAGCAAAGCAAAATCACTCAATGGGGAATTTGGCTTAAGCCTGAGCCCCTCTAAATATTGAACAAAATCACCGCGCGAGCGCGGTGGCAAACGTCGCATAAATGCATCTAAGACATTATGATGAGTGGCGTTTGTATCTAAAAAAGCAGGATAAGCTTGAAATCCTCTGCTCTGAGCTTCGCTAAAATCTTTGGTATTGCTTACGTAAGTCAACGTCACACCCGATTCAGTCAGCTGCAATTCCCCTACCACATAACGCGTGCGGCGAACCTCATCGGCTGATTGCCAAGTCAATAAAAGCTTCTTAGGCTCTATGATATGTTCTATAAATTGCATATTTGCATCTCTAATTCTTGCAGGAGCCGCTTACACCTAAACTGTAACAATCTTAGCACAAAAGCTGCTCGTTCGGCGCTTAATTTTACAGGTAATTCTAGCCTTACTAGGCGCTGGAGTACAGCCTCTATAACTTGAAAATCAATCCTACCCAAACAATTAGCCATGATACGATGAGTCTCAGGAAACCTTTCGCTGAGTTTACGCAATAATTCTCCATGCCCCATGTGATGGTCCTCCTGCCAAGACCACTTCATGTGATGCCAGCCATCGACAAAAAATTTCTCAAGCTTTTTTTCGTCCTC
>CAZXFO010000096.1:0-4744 GCA_964639745.1 uncultured Coxiellaceae bacterium
TCTAGATTAACGCCAAAAAGTGAGCGACTAGTCCCTGTTATTATTCCGCCCTACAAATTAATCGAAGAAAAAAGCATAGCGGAATTAGAGTCATTTCTAAAATCAAATAAAATGATAAAATGCACACCTTATCCACTTCCAGGCCGTTTTCATGTTATTAAAGGAATATTAAATAGGCACGGACTGCCAGCAAAGTTAACAAACGTTTCCTTAGACCTTGAGTTTCTAACTGAGCAAAAAAGTGAATCGTCCGCTGTTACTGTTTCTCCAAAAAAATCTAAGAATACTTTCACTCTTCTTAATCTTTTGATGTTTTGTAGACGGCCCTATTTAGTTGGCTTTTCTTTAACGCTCTTAGCTGGGATATTGGCGACCCGCTATGGATTGAGCAACAACTCCTTAGATATTGCAGTATTGCCAGAACCACAGCCAATCCCAACGGGATTAATTTGTCAGCATGCTGAATTTATTGCTAACCAATTTCCAGGAAAAAATTCGATGATGGTTTCAAATGATAAACTGGTTGTGCCACTGGACCACTGGCCACCAGAAGAAATAACACATCATGAACAAACCATGCTGACAAACATTGCCTATCATGCTCTAACCAGCGGCATAGTACGGGAGCAAACTCAGTCCTATTATAAAAACTTACGCTATTCTTTTTTTAAGAATGATTATTCTGATCTTTCCCCTCATGAAAAACGTGCTATGCATTGGATTCAAGATGCATTTATTGAGGCAGAAGCAGTACTTAAAACGGGAAGTTACATGTGCCGCACCGGCGTCAATTTCTCTGTTGCCAAAGCCTTGGCTTTGTTTGCCTTGAAGAATTATGAATTTCCGCAGCTTCTGTTTCAAATTCTGATTAAACCTAATGTCTTGCCTGAAAGCTTTAAAGAACCCTTGGTTGAGAATAACCAATTAATCTATGCCGGGCACGTCACTTTATTAATGAGCCAACCAGACCAAAGAATTTCAGAAGATTTATTGAAGCAACTCGATGCAAAATTAAGTTACTGCGATAGTAATTATGCTGGGGGAGATCTTGCTATCCATTGCAATAAATTAACACCAAGTATAAAAGAATTGTTGTTAAAAATGAATTTGGTGACTTGTGATTCATCAGCTGGCGACTATGGTTCGCCTCTAAGCGAAACTTGGTCAAAGAACTCTAAGCATTTCTTAAGTTTGTGCGATAACCCTAACTATCGGTGCATGGTGATGATCATTCGCGACGAATACCTCACACCCCGAGTTAAGCAATATTTGTTAAAAACAATTGAGGAAAAAAGCCAATTGTGGGAGCAAGTAATTAGAAGCACTGCCAAGAGCCAACTGATGTAGCAAAGAGATCTCCCCAGAGCATCTGGCAGCTTCCTAATATAGGAAATCATTTAAATAACATCCATCACAACCCAATTAAGCATGGTCGCTATCTCTCAGCTTCATACAGATCCAAGATGAGCACAATAAAAATTATTTGTTATATATAGCTCAATTTATTTTGTCATATAGTTTCAAATGTGGTACACTGGCATCGTAGAATAGCTCAATCATTATAGCCTGACAAGGCTGGAGGGCTGTTGATATGAAATATAAAAAAATATTTTTTGGATTTCCGCTTATACTTACCTTGTTGCATTCCGCTACGGTCTTAGCTGAAGAAAATTTCGTTCAAACTGAAAGTAGCGGTTACACTAGCCAGGTGCAGAAAAGCCGAGGCGAGTATAAGCCCAATTTTGTTGAAGAAAGAATTAATGAGCAACAAAGCAAAATAATACAGGATGCGGTTATTGCTCTGAAAGATACCCATGTGGCTTTGGATGCCCTTGAGGAAAATGATGCAGATAGGGCTCTAAAAGCTTTAGAAGAGGCTACAGGTAAACTGGAGCTGGTTTTAGCGAGAGAGCCGTCACTAGCGCTTGCTCCCATTTCTCTCGCGGTGTTTACTCAAGACATTTATGCAACACCTGAGATGATTAAGAATATAGTTTCACAAGTAAGGATGTTAATTGCCACGAACGACCTTCAAAAAGCACGGCTCTTAATGAGTAATCTTGGAAGCGATATTACATTGCGCGTCACCAACTTACCGTTAGCAACCTACCCCTCTGCAATTAAGCTGGCTGCCTCATTGATTGGTCAGAAAGAGTTTGATAAGGCTCAGAAAACTTTAAAAACTGCTCTTGCTACACTGGTTATTACTACAGAAGTTATACCTCTTCCTTACATCCGTTCTGAAAGTCTCTTAGCGACAATAGAAATATACAGCAAAGAGCAAATCGATAATCAAGTAAAAGATAAAAATGACAGACTAGCAGCCATTAATATTATGCTGCATGCAATACGTGAAGAACTAAACCTTGCTGAAAACTTGGGATATGCAAAAAAACACGAGCATAAACCAGTTTATAAGGCACTTGATAGCATTGAGAAAAAGATTAATAAGAATAAACCCATTCAAGATGATTTATTCGAAGCTAAAAAATACTTATTAGAACTAATTAGTAAAGGTGTTTAAAACTTTACTGGGCGGTGATATGTGAATAATAGGTCGAGTAAAAATTTTTCTAAAGCTTATCGAGAAAAGATAGCAAATTCCTCAGGCCGATTTTCCAGTCTAGAGAAGGTTGATCTTAGGGAAAATCGTTTTTTATTCTTCATATGGGGAGTGGTTTTGCTTATTCTGGGAAGTATAGCCATTAGTCTCGCAAACTTTACAACTTTGGTTTCAGTTATCGCCTTTGGTTTTTTGATTTTTGCTAATGGGATTGTGGTTTTGTCTGATGCATTCACCTTTTGGAAAGGAAGAAGCTCTAAATTTTGGTTCCAGTTGGCCGTGTCATTGCTATACCTATTAACAGGCGCGTTATTTATTTTAAATCCTACTTTAGCTTCATATACCCTTACCCTCATTATTGGCTTATCTTATTTTGCCATCGGTATATTACGGGTATGGGCCTCAGGTTGGGGGTGGGGTTTAGTCAACGGATTAATTTCAATATTACTAGGAGTCATTATATTATTTTATTGGCCAATATTTAGTTTATACCTTATTGGAATGTTGGTCGGAATTGATTTATTGCTGGGTGGATCGACGTATATTTTAATGAGCCTGATATAGCTGGCATAAGATGTTCCTTGCCTCCATGAGATCAAGAGGCTGGTACGAAAAAGGGGCACACGCTAGCCCCTAATTTTTTGTCATTGAGATGTTTAAACTAGCAAAATTAAGATTTTGTTGTGCTTTCGTAATTGAACATCCAGTTGATGCCAAATTTATCAACTAACATACCGAACTTTTCAGCCCAGAAAGTTTTTTGTAATGGCATTTTGATTATACCGCCCTCGGAGAGCAGCTTGAACATAGAATCGATACCATTATCAGATTCAAATTTAAGCGCTAGCTGGATGTTATCACCAAAGGTCACTTGGTTGTCTGGCGTCGCATCTGAGATCATGACAACTTGATCTTGAATCCTTAACGTAGAGTGAAGAATTTGTATTAGGAATTTTATTACGCATAGTAGGGAAGATATTAATTAGTTCCTCAATAGTAGCAGCATATAAGATCAGATGATAACTTACATTTTTCTTCGATAGCCTTTCGTAATTTATCTTGTCGTTGAGGATTTTAAATTTAATTATTCAATTAAGCATCTCTTAGCAACTATCAAACCTTTTCCGCTGCTACCCACATATCGAATCACAATATTATCTCCCACTGTAATAACAAGATTAGAACCAGTTGTTTTATCAATTCCTTCACATTTAATATTGTATATTCCTTGCATTTCAATAATTTCTCTTTTATCGCATCCTATTAAACATAAAGATAATATTAGTAAAATAAAAATCTTCACAATGAACCTCCTAATGATTATTATTAGAAACTTATTTCACAACCCAGATCCGAGCCCTGGTTTTTTATTTTCTATTTGCTCATTTCCATGCTCCGTATTGGGCTGCACTACATTATTTGTCTGATTAGATGAGGAACTAGGATTGGCTTGAGTATTATCCACAGTTTGCGGCGATGAATTTAATGTAGATGTTGTGGACCTTAATGCATCAATTGCTTGAGAACCGAATAACGACATTCCAATGCTCGCTGTATTTGCTACCTGAGTTGATTGGCTCAAGCCCTGATTTGAATTATTTGACAGGGATGCAGATGAAGCAGGCTGCGCAGTACGTGCTTCATTTTTTTCCTCTGCTTTAGCTTCTAAAAGCTTATTAACTGTTTCAAATCCCTTATAGTAAATTAGTTTTAACTCACCACCAGAGAAGTTTCCAAAAACGTGAATAGAGTCAGCTTCACCGTGTGCTTTATCATTATTTTCATACTGCTCAAGCTCTTCTAATAGCTTAAAATTATAATTTTCAAATTCTATTTCTGCCTCGATACTACCGTCTTCCTCAATCAACTCGTTAATTTCATCTGTCGAACTCAATATGCTTTTAAATTTTGCCGCAACTTCTTCTTGAATATTTTCTGGATTAGATTGCAAACAACGAATAAGACTGCTTTCAGTTATAATTATTTTAGAAAGTATGACTTCTTCATCATCAAACCTGTTAGAAAGATCGCAAAACATATCATTTATTGCTTTTTTACAAAAATTGTTGATTACTGTATCTTTTTCTTCTTTTTCTTCAGCAACATCTGCCAATTCTCCATCACTAAGACCCTGACAATGATAAAAAATTACAAATACATCTGGACCTTCTTTATCATCCG
>CAZXFO010000097.1:0-4377 GCA_964639745.1 uncultured Coxiellaceae bacterium
ATGTTAAAAATTATCCCAGCTACAGAAAAACAGCAATCAACAACTCAAACCTTAATTACGTTATTTAGCGATACCTTAACTAAGGTGGTTAAAAATAAGCTTAATCAAATCCAAAGCCAATCAATACCGAAAAAAACCTCGCATGAACTTAAGAAAGAAGCAGAAGAAAAAGCGCTAGCAGAACAGCAAAAAGTTCAGCAGAAACAGAAGAAAGAAGCAGAAGAAAAAGCACTAGCAGAACAGAAAAAAGCTCAAGAGGAAAAAGTGCAAAAAGAAAATAGTGCAACTGCACAGCAGCTTGGCAGTATAAGAGGGGACCATATTCCTAAGCCTGATCAACCTCACACTCCCGCATTACCTGCCGAAGAACAGAATTTAAAAGATTTAGCTGAAGACCTCACTATATGGCTTAAATTAGCTAGTTTTTCTAACTATGCTTATTACAAATATAATGAACATCACAACACTAGCCAGCAAGTTTTAGCAGCGCTTGAACAATTAAATGCTCAAAAGGACCCCGATGAGCAAGCAGATTTATTAGAAACCATCAATAAGCTATCTGAAATAATTGGAACACCAATAGAGCAACCAAACAGCATTGAATTTTATGGAACGGAATGCAGGCTTCTCGATGATGAATCCGGACGTACCAATACGCTGTCATTTAGAGATGCTTCTAATTCTACAATAGAGGTGAAATGGACTGAAAGATATCAGAACGGTCAATTTATCTCTGAGTCTCAAGTACCCGCCACATTAACCGATCTTAATCATTTAAGAGAATGGGCACGTTGTACTATTATGAGTTTTTTAGCTGCCGCACCTATAGGAACCAATCATCTCAATTTTGAAGATGGCTTTACTCGCTCACAGCTTGGAGCATTGGTTAGCTGTTGCCAATTTTATGGCTTTAGCTACGAAATAGGTGATATGCAAAAATTGCGGGTGTTGGCTCATGACGCAACCTTGACTGCACCTTATGTCGCCCATAATGACTATATTAACAAGCTTAAAAATAATGAGGTTATTGCTGGCCCTGTGCCCAATGAACTCAGCCAACTCGTTCAGAGTAAGCCAACGTATTTTGATGATTTTCCTACTGATCGAAGCTTTTCTGATAGCGAATGGAAAAGTTGGGCTACCGATAATAAAGGTGTTAATCCAGATATACCATTTTTAGGCATTAATGATCGCCATAATTATGCCAATGAACTTGAAAAGATAACCAACCCAGAAAATATTGATCCTAATACAGGGGTTAATGCTATTACAAGCATTAACACTACACCCATTAATACTACAACTAGCTATAAACCTGGGAGAAATATCATTGATCAGAATCGTGTCCCAAACCCTGAGCAACAATTTTCATCATTGCCATTGACTTCGTCATTTATACCATTAAAACAGCCACAACAATCATCCTCTAATCCACAACAGCAGCCAACTTCATCATTGCTATCTCCGCCGGTAGCATCTTCATCATCATTGCTATCTTCGCCACCAGTATCTTTATCGTTATCTCCACCTTCATCAATAGGCACTAATTATTTGAGGGAAACTCAGGCAACAGTTAACAACAATAACTATAGCTTCAATTCCTCGTCACTTTTTTCTTCAAGCTCGCCGCCAGTCTCCTCTCGCTCCTCTGAGCAATCTTTTGAAGAAGAGAAAGAATCTAAATCATCACAATCCTCTCGGCGCAGCAGTATTTCGTCCAACGGCGTAGCTGCGATTTTAAAAGGTGATGCAGAAGACAAAGAGAGTGAAAAAGAAAACATACCGCCAACTGGTGACAATAACCAAAAAAATATCGTAATAGATAAAAGCCCATCTCCAATTGGCTTAACCGTCACTCCAAGAAAAAAGTGATAAACGAGGTCAGCCATGGGCAGATCAAGATACACTGGCATAGACAACAACAATATGGTTAACCCACATAGTCGCTTATTAAGCAAAACTACATTTGTTAATCAAGTTATCGAAGCGCTTAGTAAGCAATACAGCATACCCGACAATTTAAGCACCGATCTGAGGAATACGATCCGCACAAGCTTAGCTGATTTCCACCAGCTATCTGATAATGTCAATAAATTTGTCGCGGCCTTAAGCCCCATTTTTAAGCCAAACACTACTAATAAAGATGAAATTCAAAACCTCGTTATTCAAAATATGAAGCAAGAAAAATTGGAGATTTTTAAAAAAGGCAAAATCTTTGAGGTTATTGATCATGCTATAAAGTTAAATGAAGAAGCAGGCAAACAAAAAAGGCTGGGGGAAGCAGAGGCTAAATCTAAGCTCAATAAACAAATTTCGGAGGCCCAGATAGCCTCTAAACAAGATACAAATTTAAATGCTTCAGTTATTCTAGCTAATTTTAAAGCTAGCTTACCCCCCCACACCGCCACTATACCTAGACATTTAAATGACGAACTCTTAAATTCTATAAGCAGTTTAATTAATGCCCATAAAAATTTTCATACTATTATTAAGCTCGGTGATAAATCGAAAAAGGATAATAGCACTGTGTCTGCTGACAGCTTTAATCAGCAAATTTCAGCAATAATAGTTGAGGCTTTTAATGAGAATATTATTAGCAAAATATTAATTACTGATAGCAAGGAGGCTATAAAAAAGCTTGATGAGTTTCAACGCGATGCTGAAAACCCTAACCTACCTTTACTCAGTGACACTACACTCCAAAGTAAATTTGAGCTTAATGAATTAGCCTACCTAAAAAAAAGAGATCATGCCATTCAACTGAATGCAATTGCTGGAGCACTGGTTAACATCGGTTCTCATTTAGCTAGCAAAGAAAAAATTAAACATTCGGAGCAACTTCTATTAGCTAGACTCAAAGAGTCACAAAATTTTGTGTCTAAAAACCCTAAGGTTATAGGAGCAGATAATCCAGTTAAGCAAAAAGAAGAAAAGGTCGATACACACCAAGTAATCACTCCTAGGCCATTACAAGTAAATAACCTTTTTAGAACAACCCCTTTAGCATCTCAATCACCAGTTTCAAGCACAAATTTAAGCACATCGGATAGCACACCACCAACCCCATCTCAAGAAAGGTGGGCAGAAATTCGCACTCCTGTCGCGTCTTCTATTAATGACACGCTTGAAGAAGAGAGGCTTGATGAAGATCTTGAAGAAAGCTTTGTTATTTATAATAGCGATACGCCTAACGTCACCTTCAATAATGATTCAAATAATTCTAAGCCTAGGGATAGAGCATTATCTCTTGCTATCACTGAAGACCAAAACATTGAGGCAGTTGAAATAACACCATCCCCTTCATCAGAGACTCCTATAATGGAAATTGACGAAGACCATGAAGAACTATTAGCCTTCTCTCAAGGCGATACATCCATTACAAAAGAAGTAAAGATAATCGAGCAAAAAGAAATAAATTCTGAATTTGATACTCAGTCTATAGAAACTGTTGATACATCTATTCATGAAGATAAAGAAACCAAAAGCGAAGAAGAGCAGCAAACTGATACCCCTGCCGTTGATTCAACCAGCATTAAGTCTCAAACTCAAGCTCAATCAATTGTAGTCATCGATAGTCAAGAGATCGAGGAACTTAAATTAACAACACCCATATCGCCTGCCATCCCTATAACGCAAGTTTTAGAGGAAAAAAGTAAAGAAGATTTAACGCCTCCTCAATCTATTGATCAGACAGCACAAAATATCCAAATAGTTGATGCTGGGGACCAAAATGAAGAATTCACTGAACAATATGAAGAATCTGGCGCGGAGAATGAAATACAATCCCCAGAGGGATTTGATACAGAAAGCCACAATGAAAACCTTCCCCCTATATCTGTCTCGTCGAGCTCAGCCGCACTAGATCTCGATCCCCCTCCGTTGATTAGCATCTCAAATAGTACTGAACATGTCTTGAAATTATTGCCTATAGACCCCAATACCGCTAGCAAACATCTTGAAGCAAAATTATCGATTAGCGAGATGCCTAAAATAATAGATTTAACAACTACCTCTTCAAACAGTTCCGATACGTCTCCTGAGATAAAAATGGAATTGCGGGTTCCAATATCTAAAACTACCCCTATCACCCCAGAAGATCGATTCTTTATGGCCCTTACTGCGGTGGCAAATGCACCTAATCAATATTTTACAGTCAGTGGTAAATGCCATATCGAAACAATTGTAGCTATGAAAGCTTGCTGTGATTTATTTGGCAAAACTTTCTCAATAGGAGAAAATGCCGTAGTTTTTAATGATAACAAACAAAAGCTAAGCTCATCTCTAGCAAACGACGTTATAAAAGACTTCGGAGAAGCTACAAAAGAGTTTGCAGCGAAACAGATACATAAACTTATAGATAATGATTTATATAAGAGT
>CAZXFO010000098.1:0-15361 GCA_964639745.1 uncultured Coxiellaceae bacterium
TCTTCAATGTTGGAGCGCTCACCTGATGAAGTAAATAGCTTAATATGCTTCCAGTTTAAGCCTTCCATACAATGAGTATGGCGCCAAGTTCTAACCATAGTTGGGACAACACCTAAATGAGTTACCTTAGCATCACTTATAAATTGCCCAAAGCTCTTCGTATTTGGTGAGCCTCCAAAAAGGGCCATAGTTGCCTTATTAAGTAAGCAGGCGAATATCAACCATGGGCCCATCATCCAGCCCAGGTTAGTTGGCCAGCAGAAAATATTATCGGCTTGTAAATTATGATGAAAGTAAGCATCACTGGCGCATTTTAAGGGGGTGATATGGGTCCAGGGTATTATTTTAGGTTCGCCAGTTGTCCCTGAAGAAAATAAAATGTTGATGTGGTCTTGTGGTGTTGCAGAAACAGGCATAAAAACATCATCTGTTGCCAGAAACGAATCCCATTCTATATCTTGGCCCCGGAGCTGTAAGGTTAATTTATTTTCGGCAGGTACAACAATGGTTTGTGGTGCAGCTGCATCAAGTAGCCTTTGATAAAGAGGTAAGGCTTTTCCTGCTCGGATAACATGATCTTGGCAAAAGACAATTTTGGCATTTGAAATTTTTAATCTCGTGGCTAATTCTTCGGAGGAAAAGCTGTCGGGGATAGCAACGACAATACCTCCGGCTTTGATGATACCTAAAAATATAGCGACTGATTCAGCGACCATCGGCATTACTATCGCAACATAATCACCGCGAGCGATGCGTCTGCTTAGGCTGTTAGCAACACGGTTAGATAATTTGTCTAATTCTTCATACGTTATTTTTTTAATTCGGCTGTTTTCGGTTTGAGAGATGATAGCTATTTTATTTTTTTTAGCTTGTAGACAGCTATTAACAATATTTAATTTGGCACCCGGAAACCATACTGGATTTTCTATACCTTTTGTTAAGTCTACAGGGGCAGAATAGTGGTTATCAAACTGGATGTTTAATAAAGCTGCTATCTTTTGCCAAAAATCACCAGAATGAGTCGTTGTCCAATGATGAAAAGCTCTATAGTCGTGTTGATAATCGCGCATTCCTTTTTCTGCCATTAGTCTGGCGATATTAGTTGATTTCATTAAAGGCCAATTGGGAAACCAAGCAGGAGCGGGCATTTTCTCATAATGGGGATAAATGGCTTTGTATACTGCTAATTGTACGGGGAACGGATATTTGGTAATAGTTTTTGAGACTAATTGCCAGCATTGCTCTGGCTGATATTTGGCTAGGTCGTTCAGTATTTGACGGGTAATTTTAGATGCCTTACCTTCAGAGAGCCCTAAAGCAAGCAACGAAGTCTTTAAAGATTCCATGGACTTATCCTTGTCTATGCTTAGGTTATTTTACAATAAAACGAGAAAAAAAGGGCATTATGCGCTGCCCTTAAATGATGATTTACAGAAAGCTACTGGGGCGATGGCGGCTTTATTAATCGCTTTTAACTTTTAAATTATCTACTACATATTTAACGCCGTTTACTCCCCGAGCAACATCAATAGCTTGTTCTTCCTGCTTATGGTTATACACATAGCCACTTAAGGTGACGGTATCCCTATATGTCGTAACCGAAATATGGGCGCTATTCATTTTAAGTTCTTTGAATAACCTTTCCTTTACCTGTAGGGTTATGAAGCTGCTATTAACGTATTGAGGCGGGGAAGATTCGGTGCGAGTGGTAGTACAAGCGCTTATAAAACAAAAGCTTAGGGATATGATAAGTATGGCTATCGAGGTGAAGACTGTTTTAAAATTAAACATTTTCTCTCCTTAATGTTTATAAAACAAAAACTTACTGAGCCTGGTGCCGTATTATAACGCAAGGATTTAAAAACCAGTATAAAAATGCTAGCATAACGGCGCTTTTACACATAAATCGAGGGTGAAGTTGTGTCTTCTCAGGCTAGTATTAAATTACCTGAAAATTTGAGTCGAAAGCTAGATATTAGTTTTTCAGCCGGTAACTCAGCCAGTTTTGGATTAACTGCAGCTTTTAGGCAGTTTTTTTTCCCTGCTTTTTATTCTTTTACCTGGGGTTTTTTAATACCTTTTAATGCGGTAGCTAATGTTATAAGAGCTCTGCTTTCAATTTATGATGCTAATAAAAAGAATTATGACCGTGTTTATGTAGTTCGGGCTATTATTGCAACTCTAGCAGGTGCAGCAATAGCAACATCGATTGTTGGTGGAATAGTCGCTACCGCTGCTTTTATGGTTATAGGCCCGATTCTTAATATGATAGGTATTAGCTTACGCTGCCTTCACCATGCAGGCATGGGAATTTTTCAGTTATATAAAGCTTCAATTGAGAAAGACCCTTTTCAAAAACAATGGTTGAAAAATGATGCCGTTATTCATGGCATACATTTCCTCTCTACAGCTTGTAATGCTTTGGCTGTCGGTTTAGTTTTATTACTGTTCAAGGCTTCGTTCGGTATTTTAGGTGTAGTCGGGGGCGCTTTAGGTGTTTTAGCGTCTATTCTTAATTTTTATGAGCTGACCAGATGTGAGCAATACAACGCAGTAAAGAAAGGCTTTTCTACAAGTGAGATGGGAAAGACCTTGGGTGGCTTAAAGCAAGTTGGGCCGGATTTAAGTGATAACTGTTCAAAAGAAAGCCCTCATTTAAATGGAACCATGGGAACAAGCCAAGCTGCCAATGTGGATAAAGCTCTTAAGGTTAAGCTTGAAGAGCTTCAGCCGCCCGTGGGGCATTCGGTTTGCTCACTAGGCTAGGGTATCACACCACAAACCATACGAGTCCCACCACCTCCTAGTTTTTCTGGCACATCAGAGTAATTGTCGCCTCCTTCGTGTACCATTAGGCTATGTTTTTCCACAGTAGTTAGGCGACTTAGGCGGGGAGCTAAAACTGGTAGATTGGCTTCTCCCTTATCGGTGACATATAAAGCCGGCAAATCACCTAAATGTCCTGCTTCATTATAGGGTCCAAGATGTTTGCCCGTGTTATTAGGGTCAAGATGACCTCCAGCCGCCATGGCATGGTCTTCGCAAGAGGGATTTTGATGAATATGAAATCCATGAATGCCCGGTTTAAGCCCGTGTAAGAAGGGCGTGAATAAAAGTCCGTAGGGCGTTTCCGAAATAGTTATCTCACCAGCTGATTTTCCATTATGAAATTTAATAGGAACAGTAATATCTGCAAGCGCTATAGAAGGGAATAGTAAGCTGCCTAGGATGAGTAGAGTTTTGAGCATATAGGCCTCCGAAATCAGTTTGTTAGGACCATGATACCGCAAATATAATGGTATTCAATCAAGGCAATAGCTGATATATTACGCAGCCAGAGAAAACCTATGAATCTTTCAGACAATAAAAAAAGACATAAGCCGTTAAGCGTTTTTGCCTTGGTAATGATTAATGTCATTGCTGTGGATAGCCTTCGCAATTTAACAATAGGTGCAGAATTCGGTTTTGCGCTGATGTTTTTTTATACAGCAGCTGCCTTGCTGTTTTTCGTACCCACCATTTTAATTACTGCAGAACTTGCAACAGGTTGGCCTGTGACTGGGGGCTCTTATGTTTGGATAAGAGAAGCGTTTGGGCCGAGGCTAGGTTTCTTTTCTATCTGGTTACAATGGATCTATAATGTCGTCTGGTATCCCACTATATTTGCTTTTATAGGTGGCGTATTAGCTTATTTAATAGATCCGCAATTGGTCGATAATAAGTTTTATATGTTAGGTGTTATCTTAGTTTCATTTTGGATAATGACTTTTATCAATTGTGCTGGGTTGAAAACATCAAGCTTAGTAAGCACTATTGGTGCTATTTTTGGTACTATTTTGCCAATGTTGCTAATCGCAATATTGGGAGGCTTATGGCTTTATTGGCATAATGTAAGTCATATAAATTTTTCGCTAGCAAGTTTTTGGCCGCAACACGCAGATCTGAAAAACTTAGCATTTCTAACTAATATATTATTTGGCCTAATGGGAATGGAGATGTCGGCTGTTCATGCTGGCGATGTGGCTAATCCAAAGCGTGATTACCCTCGGGCATTATTTTATTCAACTTTCATTATTCTAGCCACGCTAATGTTTTCTTCATTAGCAATTAGTATCGTTATACCGGCACAAGAATTGAATTTAGTATCTGGCTTAATTGACGCCTTTAAAATATTTTTTGAAACTTATCATTTAGGATATTTAGTGCCAGTAATGGCGGTTTTAATTGTTGTTGGTAGCTTAAGCGGTGCCGGAGCTTGGATTATCGGGCCGGCACGAGGCTTGCTGGTTGCAAGTGAGGATAATGATTTACCTAGATTCCTACAGAAAATGAATAATAGAAAAATGCCAGTAGGCATTTTAATTACCCAAGGTGTTATCGTAACTCTGCTTTGCTCAGCTTTTTTTATTATGCCTACAGTAAAAAGTTCTTATTGGCTATTGTCAAATTTAACAGCCCAACTAGCGTTAATGTTTTATATCCTGTTATTTGCAGCCGCAATACGCTTACATCACTCTTGTTCACATGTCGAGAGAGCTTTCAAAATTCCTGGAGGATCTATAGGTATTTGGCTGGTGAGCGGTACCGGCATTATAACTTGTGTAGTAGCTATTATTGTTGGGTTTTTACCGCCACAGCAAGTTGGTGTTGTTGATTTGCTTAAATACGAAATTATCCTGAGTCTGGGTATAATTGCCTGTTGCTTACCTCCTTTTCTATTTTGTAAGCGTAGCAAAACATCTCTAGCTGAATAAGCTAATTCCTGCTTGTTCTAGCATTTCTACTAAACGAATAAGCGGTAGTCCAATTAATGCAGAAAAGTCTGTCCCGCGAAATTCTTTTATAAGTGCTATACCTAACCCTTCAGCTTTGCAGCTTCCTGCACATTGTAAAGGTTGTTCTTTCTTGAGGTAACCTTCGATCATGTTCATGTTAAGTATTCGATAAATGACATCAAACTCTTCCATTGCAATTTGATGTTCATGTTTTTTTGAATCATATAGGCAAAGGCCTATGTAAAACTTGATCGTTTTACCGCTAGCATTTTGGAGTTGGATTTTTGCATTTTCATAGGTTAGGGGTTTGCCTTGGATAACGCCATCGAGGACACCAACTTGATCTGCGCCAATAATGAGAGCATCAGGATATTGTTTTGCAACGGCCTGGGCCTTCTCCAAGGCTAGCCTTTGAACAAGATTCTGCGGTGTTTCATTGGGTAACGGTGTTTCATCGATATTAGGTGCTGCTACTTTAAAAGGGATTTGTAGGCGCTGCAATAAAGCATAACGGGGCGTTGAAGTTGAACCCAAAACAAGTAGTCTTTGTTGCATTTATTTATTCCTAAACAGTACATAACAAAATATAATGTATGCTAGTCATTAATAAATGAAAAGCGGAGGATGCAATGAAACTCATATTAAAAGGATGTTTAGTAATTTTAGCCATAATTTTTTTGTCTAGTTGCGAAACTCCGCAGCCTGACCAGCCTACAGTCACTAACAATGAATCTGCCACAGCCGACTCTGACCAGTCACAAGCTAGCTCAGACGATCAAGTAGTAAATGTTACAGCACCTGAGGCTGGAGCTGGAGAAAGTCAAAGCGTCCAAAGTCCAGCCGGGGCCTCAGCAGCTAAAACAGTAGCGCCACTAACACAATAATCAAGGCTTAATAATGAGTTTTGATATTGCAGAGCTGATTTTTATATTTGCCACTATAGTGGTAATAGGTGCTTGGCTGTGGCGGTATAAAATTCGTCCATTCTTTGCTCGCCAAGCTATGCACAGGCTTTTAAAAAATATTTCTCATGGCAAAGATTTGGAAGAGCGAGTTGTATTATTGCGTTCTCTTTATCAGAAAACCCAAGGCGGTGTAATCTCCCAATCTGACCGTGCTAAATTGGGTTTTAAGGAAGATGCCTTTGTATATGGTGAAATTGACTTTTTATCTTTTATTCTCATTCTCGATAAAGTAAAGCCTCGTCCTAATGAAATTTTTTATGATTTAGGTTCAGGCGTTGGCAAAGCAGTTTTAACAGCAGCCCTTTGTTTTGATTTTAATAAAACTTATGGCATAGAGCTTTTGCCCGGGCTTCATCAAGCAGCAAATGAAATTTTAAATAGGTTAAGTACATATAATTCTGTACAACTTTCTTCAATCTCATTTATTAACGGCAATTTTCTGAATTATGATTTTACTGATGGTGATGTGATTTTTATTAATGCAACTTGCTTAGATTATTATGCCTGGCAGGCGATTGTAGAAAAGTTAATCCGCTTAAAACCTGGAAGCAGGGTGATAGTCACGACCAAAAAAATCCTTAATCCCGAATTTAAAATGTTATATGAAGGAAGGGAACTCATGAGCTGGGGGATGAATTCTGTCCATATATATGTGAAAATAAGCTAAATTTTATAAGAGATTTACTATGTCATTCAGCGGCTCTTTGTTTCCCAATAAAAAAGTATCCGAGCCATTAAAGCGAAAACTTATAGAGCCGAATACTCCTAGCCCTATTAAAGATAAACAAGTTATAGGTGAAGGTGAACTTAAGTTTTCAAATAAAAGAGTACGACTTTCAGCTTTCTTTAATGCTATTAAGCCTAATACGCAAGCTGCTATTGATGTTCATGGTGAGGCCCCAACTCTTTTTGAAGGCCAAGAATATATTATGCTTAACCGATTCATGCCTTTGACTACCCAATTACGAGTCAGCTGTCGCAGCAGTGCTAAACGTGAAAATTTATTGTTAGATATGCAGTCAACTGAATTAAAATTATGTTTTGATGCTTTTTTAAAGCAGATTGAACAAGATGAACTTATTCGCGCAGGAGGCGAAGATGAAGAGGCTAATACCCAGCCTCTTGAAGAATATAATAGTTATCTTGCTGAAATCAGGAAAACTGATTTCTCTTTGAAAAAAAAGCCATATGATTTGATGTACTTAAATGCAGTGGTTGATAGCGCTAGTCGAAAGTTTAAAACTACGACGGAATTAGAGTTAAAAGCTTTAGTAGAAGCAAAACAGTCAGTAGCAGTAACATCAAAAGAAACAAATGCTTTAGCGGCACCCTTAGAATGGTTTGTAGAGTTCGATAAAGGCTATTGTCGCCATAAAGCTCTTTTTGCAGCTTATTTATTGTGTCACTTAATAGAACATTTATCGCAAAAAAATATTTGTGATGCTTCTAAAAATAAAGTTTATCGGTATCGGACTAAGTTACAGTCGTTGGCTGATCCGGAAAGATGGGATTCCCATGCTCTCGTTATCTTTGCTGCTGAAAATGGTGAATGGTATTTATTAGATCCTTCGCGAAATATGAGTTCTAATGAGAGAGCTGTTTTTAATTTAACTGACCTATCTGAGACAGATAAAGAGATGTTTAGACGTTTTTATCCACATCATGATGTTGATCAGTTTTTAGAGAATATTCTTACAGAGTATGAAATAAGCGGAAACATGCCTGTGCCACCACCTTCCCCAGTGGGTTGAGCTGCCAAGAAAGTTGCTACTGTGGTACTTTAACAATCAAAGCTTTTCAGAAGATTTTAAAGCAATTAAAATGATGGGCCTGTCGCAGCAATTGTTTTTGTAAGCATATTTTCCGCATTAATTCTTATGCCCGGCTCAGATTCAGCTACTGGAAAGATGTGATATCTGTTTCCAGTAAAACCTTCTATTTTTATTAATGAAGTTGGCGTTGCTTTTTCTTTTTTACCACGACCTCTAAGCTCACCGATATTGAAGCCAATATCGACAATAAAATTCTCTATGCGTGCTTTATCTCCTGTAATTTTATTTTTACTACAATGTTCGCTTACTAATTTATTAACTACGCCTGCTAAAGCATTGATGCAAGGGCTGAAAGGGCTGGTAGCAACCCAAGAATAAAATGTTGACTTTCCTTTACGGCTTGCTCCAGCATTAAGATGCTGTACTTGGTGAGAGTCAACAAAATAATCATTTGTTCTTGAAAGTAACGACGCTGGAATTTTTTCAATATCAATAGTTTTATTAAATAAGAGCGCTGCTTCTAATTCTGAAAGAAAAGAAATAATATCTGTCTTATCTTTGCCATAACGTCGTAGTTTTGTTTCTCTATCTACGCTAGATGGATCTGCAAAAAATGTTGCTGATAAGGTTGTCTCGACTCTACAAACGCCATATAAAACTGATGGATCAAAATCTACTCTAGCACTTTTCGCCCGGACTCTTTCATATCGCTCGGCAATAGGTCTCAGCTTTACCTTTGATGTCCCTGTAAATGCAATTTGGTTACTCTCAACTAAGTTGCATAGTGTTGCAAAACTCGGAAGTTTTGTAACAAGATGTCTTAAAGCATAATTTTCAGCTTCACGTAAGCAGGCATCTAATAGCGAAACATATATTTCGGAGAATACAGTTAGGCCATCTGCACCATAGCGATCAAGAGCATCCTGTTGCATGGCGGCAAGGAAATTTTTGACGACGCAGTTTCCTGTCTTCTGTGAGTATTCTGGTATGCAAGAAAGACAAACTGCTTCTTCCGTATCAAGTACATTCGATAATAATGGGAGGCTCATAGGAACTTCATAATTTCGAATAAATTGTAAAACCTTGTTGCTAAATTGTTTGCTTGTTAAGTTATCAAATAAAATAGGTTGGTAGTGTGTGCGTTGAAATGCTCGGCCTGCGCCAAGATCAAAAATCATTATACGATAACACTCAGGTCCTTTTCTGCATAACTCAATGTAGACTCGATGATTATCAGCACCCCACGGATATATTACTACATTGCTTTCCATAAAAAGGTTATTAATAAGATTTACATGATCTTGCATTGACAATCTGCTTGAAAAGAACTTAATGCAAGATTCACTATGCCTGCACCATATATTCAGCAGTTCAAAAGCTCTTGGTGAAAGTCCATAGATAGATGAAGCTATCATTTGAAAAAAATGGTGGAATGGTTCTGGTTTCCAACCTGGGTCATGGTCTTCTGTTAAGCATGTGTAGCAACCAGGATCGGATGTAGCTAATAGTTCACAGCCAGCTTTTTCCATAGATACAAGTGACATAAAGGCGTGTAAGGCAGTTTTGAATTTTTCAAAGCTTTCAGGATCTGGGTCAGCACCAGGTAAAAGATTTTGATTTCGGTTTGAGTCTAAAGGCTCTGCTATTGCATTTTTAATAGCCTGGTCTGCCAAAATTATAGCGCCAACAGTAATGCAAACCCCACCAAATATAAGAAGAGAAATCCATAGTTCAGAACCTGCAGTTGAACCTCTTGGCATCATCTTCTCCTAAGATTAGGTTATCAGCTAACTTACATGTTCTTTAGCGATCAAATTGGCCAATTATATATATAGTGTTGCCTATTTGCCAGAGTAATAAATATAGATAATGAGTTGTGATAACCTTATGTAATGGAGCAACTAGTTCTATAGGTCCTGTGAATTGACTTTTCAACGCGTAGACTAAACCTATTAAATAACAATTTCTCCCAACTGCTTTATTTGCTAAAATTTCTTTGTTAGTTATAAGGACTTATATGAGTAGGAAGCTCAAATTTTGTTATTACATGTTTTTTATTTTCTTTCTAAGCAGTAATTCATTTACTAGGGAAGTAGTTCCCCCTGGCACCGATAATTTTGAAATTAGCGGTAAATCAGAAGTAATTCCAGATTCAACTAGCATTCCTTTCACTAATAACAAAGAAATTAGCGATGAATTATTAGCTGCAATGCAAACGTATAAAGTTCCTGTTGTAGGCTATGCCATTATTAAAGATTATCAAATTGTAACTGCTGATACGGTTAGCATTGATCCTAAGATATCGGTTAACCGCAAATCAATTTTTCAGGCTGCATCGTTGAGTAAAATGGTGGCTGCTTACGGTGCACTTAGATTAGTATCAGAAAATAAAATTAAACTTGATGATCCTGTTAACAATTTGCTAAAAAAATGGAAGATACCCGATAACTATTTCACAAAAGATCATCCCGTTACACTCAGGGAATTGTTAAATATGACATCTGGATTATCTGTAAATAAGTTTTATGGGTACCCGCAGTGGAATCAGCTGCCCAGTTTGACAGAGATTTTAGATGGTAAGCAACCTGCGACCAATGCCCCTATACGCGTAACGTATCAGCCTGGTACGAAATATAGTTACTCAGGTGGTGGCTTTGTCGTGTTGCAACAGTTAATTGAAGAGATGACACGAGTCAATTTTGGTGATTGGGCCGAGCAGACTGTATTAACACCTTTAGATATGAACCAAAGTATCTTTCAATTTCCGTTAAATGATAAGTTGCATGGCTTAGCTGTTCCAGGATATTTATCAGATGGACAGATGGTCCAAGATGGATGGGAAAATTATCCAGCTATAGCTGCCAGCGGTCTATGGTCAACCCCAACTGATATCGCTAAGCTTATCATCGATATGTCTAAATCCATATTCGAAGATGACAAATCATTAGTAACTCCAGCATTAGGCGAAGAAATGCTTAAACGCGATAAAAATACTTCTTACGGTTTAGGGGTTGTTGTGAATGGAACAGGGGATAGGTTAAATTTTCGCAAATCAGGCCATAATACCGGTTACCGCCATCAAGTTATCATGTTTCCTGAAACGGGTGACGGTATGGTTATAATGACCAACTCTGAAAATGGTGATTTTCTGATCAATTATATTATTCCAATCATCGCACGTCGCAATAATTGGCCTTGTTATTTCCCCTATTTTGATGAGCAGGTCGAAATTCCAGAATTTTCCTGCTAGGGGATTTGGGTTAGTTACAGTATTTCATCCCGTGATTAATCTCCTGTTCTTTTTCTTCATGAGCTAGAATAGGAGAAATCTTATTTGGTTTTTTGTGGAAAGCGAAAAATAAGAAGCTCGATTTTAAAGCTGTATTTCAATTTAAATTTTGCAAGTTTACATTCTCCCTATTAATAACGGCTGTTTGCACAAGTGATATATTATTTGATGCTGCGCCATAGTAGGTTAAAGGGGGGTGGATATCCTTAGGATATTGGGCGTATTAGTATCCTAGCTTAGCAGACTTATGTCCATTTCTTGAGCTAGATTTTAAATTACTAAAATGCTCTAAAAAAAATATTAGCTATTTTTTGAACTCCTTATGATGTATGACGGATAAATTATGACGGAAAAAGCACTTTGCTAAGCAGTTTTATACTGGTAATTTTTCCTTCGTATAGTTAATATCCAGTAATATTTCAAAATAAAAAACTGCTTAAGCTTATTGTTATGCTCACTATCGACGAGGTGTTTTTATGATAAATCCAAATGAAGCTAAAAAAAATAATCCTTATTCTTTCTTTAATACGGTGACTATAAATTATGTAGATAAAAATAGCTCACAGGCTTATAAAACAATTGAGCTTCGAGAACCCAGTTTATTAGCGCATAATACGGAGTTCGTTCAACAAACTTTATTTTCACCTCAAAACTGTAATGATAATTTTAACTTCGGACCTATGAATACTATTCCTGGTACGTCGGTTGATCGAGACGGAAAACGAGTTAGAAATCCTAATGCAGACGACAAGACCAGTTGCTGCACAATTAGCTGAGGGGTAAAGGGTAAGCAGGTTAGGGTTCTTAGTTAAATATACAAATAAATAGGTGAAATAAGCTCCATTATAAAGAATAGATCGTAGCTACATTGCTATTAATATAACTTATTTTAGGAGGCTACTATGCCAAAACGTTATGAAGAAGAATGGAATGCGCTTATTACCGGATATAAAAAATTCCGTGAGCGCTACTTTGCTAAAGAGCAGCATATTTTTGAAAAATTAGCTTCAGAAGGGCAGCAGCCAAAAACCATGGTTATTTCATGTAGCGATTCCCGTGTTGATCCTTCAATTATTCTGAGCTGTTCTCCCGGTGATATCTTTGTTGCGAGGAACGTCGCAAATTTGGTGCCTCCATTTCATGATAAGCCTAGAAATAACAGTATAGGTGCCGCTTTGGAATTTGCTGTTCGTTTTCTTCAAGTACAAAATATTATCGTGCTTGGCCATAGCCATTGCGGAGGCATCAAGGCATTACTTGAAAGTAAAGAAGATAAAACTCAAAGCGAAAGTTCTCAGGAAGAAAGATTTATTTATGATTGGGTGAAAATTGCTGAACCGGTGAAAAATACCGTGCTCGAAAATTATAATGCAAAGCCATTTAAAGAACAGGCTAAAGCTTGTGAAGAGCAATCGCTTCTTCTTTCACTAGAAAATCTTAAAACATATCCTTGGATCAAAAATAAAATTTCAACGGGTGAAATTGTTTTGCATGCATGGCGATTTGATATTAATGACGGTGTTATCCAATATTACGATCAAACTTCAAATAAATTTGAAGATTTAAAAGCCGAAGACTTAAGGCAAATTAGTCATAAAGATGGCTCAAAACAATCACCAGAGCCTACATTATTGCGAGCAAAATTATAAACCTAACTAATAAAAAGAGTTATCTAGAGCATGCGGAACGCGATGCTATATTTTCAGCTGTCGGGCAGGGAAAAAGCCCTAAGGTTGCACCATGTATGTTCCTTAGAGCAAATCGTAGTGCCTTATGTTGCGGTTTAACGCTGAAGATTGAGGAGATGCGATCTCTTCACATCTCTCTTGATTTAGGTTGATTGCCTAAATATGGTTTATTAAAATCCTTAATAAGAGAATCCACTGCATTTATAAATGAATTAGTTATAGGGTCGTGCGGAAGATTTTCTAATTCTTCACGTTTGGCTAATAAGGTGTTTCTATCTTTCTTTAAGAAAGCAATAGTGGCGGTTACAAATGGATTCCATGATTTATATTTTTCCATACTTTTTCTATCAGTTAACAGGGCACTTTGGAAGCGTTTAATTGCTATAGGAAAAAAATAGTATCTTGATATGCGTAATTTTGACCTGCGTGAAAATATAATGCGCTAGATTGTATAGGAGTAAGATCATGCATATTATTGAGATGCCAGGTGTCTATTAATATTGCTGCAGATAAATAACAAGCTTTTGCATGAAGAGGTCTAAAGCCTTTATCAGTAGTTTGATCAAAATCTTGATAATTCATAGATAGAAGCTTGAGCATTTTGTGAGATGAGATTTTGCAGGGTGTATCCGCAGCACAGGCTAAGGAGCTGAATAAAATTATAACTAAAATAAATATCCTCACATTGATGCTCTATTATCGGCCAGTAAGTCAATTGTAACGAGTTAATGTCAAAGGGGTCAAGCATTAACCTGTCTGTTGATATTTAAATTTGAGATGCTTGGCCTTCTTAGACAAATTAGATTAAAGGCTAATTTAAATAGACTTAAAGCGGACTGCGAATCATTACATAAACATAAGCAGGTCATTACAGTTGATAATTGATTCTCAGCAGGGTACACTTGGTCAATTATTTAACAAAATAGTATAAAAGAGATAGTATGCAATTACGCTTATTTCATCCTAAGAATGAAAATAGAGCTAATATTTTTAGTCCTTCTTTTAGCTTAGGTTTTATTCTTGGATCTACCCTCGGAGTAGCTACCCCAAGGCTGGAGATTCCTTATTTATATCCTGTTATAGCAGGCATAATTGCTATTCTAAGTGGTTTAAATGCGCCACATTTTAGAGATAGAGCAATCAATATGAATATAGGGGTGGTATTAGGCTTTTTAATTTCAAATTATCTGGCTAATTCTAATCAGTTAGAGCATGAGGCTTCGCCATACTTTGGTAAATAATAGTTGAGCTTAGTAGATAAATATTCGAATCAAGATCAAAGAAGTTTAACTTGTTTAAGCAGGAATTCTAGAGAGAGGAAGCATGCTGATTAATACAAAGGAACAAGATCAACATTTTTTAGCTCTCGCCTATGAATATGCGAGAGATTATAGTCCCGATCCAAGAACTCAGAATGGTGCTGTAATAGTTAATCCTGAAAGCATGGAGATAATTGGTAAAGGTGCAAACCGTTTTCCCAATGGTGTTAAAGAACTCCCAGAGAGATTAGAACCAGCTTATAAAAAAAGTTATCTCGAACATGCTGAACGTGATGCAATATTTTCAGCTATTAGGCAGGGAAATAACCCCAAGGGCTGTACTATGTACGTGCCTTGGTTTGCATGCTCAGATTGCGCTAAAGCCATTATTGGCGCTGGCATTGTGAAAGTTGTAGGACATCTTGCTCCATGCTCAGCATCTACCGCTTGGTCAGATACTATCGCCATTGGATTAAGAATGTTTGAGGAAGCTGGAATTCAGTACAGTTATTATGATGGTGTTATTGGCGTAAAAGATTTACGGTTTAATGGAGAAATAGTTGAACGTTAAAACTACAAAGGATTGTTAGGTTTATATGAAAAATACACACGAAATATCAAGCTTAGTTTTCATTCTTGCTTGTATTTTAATTTTCAAACAACGTCCTGCGAGAAAAAATCATTAATTTTATTTGTATGACGTTAGCTAATACGTCATTCCAGTAAGGAATCTAAGGGGCGAAATATTACTTGCCTGTTCTCAAACATAATAGTTCCACAAAGCCAAGCATCGCATACTGGCTGAAAAGGGTAGGTATGGATATAGGAAAAAGGTTTTAAATATTGGAGATGTCATGCCAAGTAGATATGAGATAAATAGCAAAAAAGTAAAAGAAAATCCAAATGATGCTGATGCATTATATGAGTTATATCTTTGCTATTGCCATGGCTGGGGAATAACAGCAGATGAAAATAAAGCAGAAAGATATCTTCAGGATGCATTTAAATTAGGTAATGGAGCAGCAAAATCAACTCTAGAAAGAAGAATTGCTGAAAGTAACTTTAATAAGCAAAGAGCAATATTAGATTTGCAATGGGAGCAAGAGGCTAAATCAATTTTTGTGAAAAGAGAGAAGCTAAATGAGGCCATTGAAGCTGAAATATTTCCTGCGTTGATTTCTATTCGAACTCAAACCGGCATCACGGGTACAGGATTTTTTCAACATTCATCATGGCTTGCATCTAATGCACATATATTGCCTAGCCAAGAGCTTTTACCTGCTGTAAGAATAGTCGATTATCATAATAAAGAAGTAGTATTAAATGCTGAGCGTTCCTATCATCGACCTAATGATAAAATCGATGTGCCAGATATTGTAATTATTGAGACAGCTTCTCGGCCTGATGATAATCGAAAATGTTTGCCTACATCATTTACTGATGATGAAGGGTACGGTGTCTGTACCTTTTATATTGATGTTAACACTTTAAAGTCAAACACCTATAAAATTGTTTTCTTGCGAGAAAAATCTAAATCAAATACCTACCCAATAATTTATGAATGTGAAGATGAGGCTATTCCACAACCGGGTTGCTCTGGTGCGCCTATCATT
>CAZXFO010000099.1:0-14142 GCA_964639745.1 uncultured Coxiellaceae bacterium
CCCAAAAAAGCAAAATGTCTGAAAATTTTGCTCCATGCTGAATTAAAGCTCCTAGGTCTCGATAATAGGGTACATAAATATCTTTTGGGTCCAAGGCATTTCCTATGCCTACAAAAACTGCTTCTTGCCCACGAGCTGATGGATATGTTCCCAATTTACCTGTCCGCTGTAATGTAACTGCTTTATGGTCAAAAAGACGGGTTAAAACCATTAAACGATAAAGCTCAATTAGTTTTTTCTGGTCTTTAGCAAAATTAGGCAGGCCTTCCACGACCTGGCTATATTCATCGAGATATTGATAATAAGGGACTTCAAAATGTCCGACTATTTTCACTCTTCGCTCCTTATGGGCATACTCTAATAGTCCATTCAGTAACTTATCGTTCCATTCTAATAGAGTCAACTGCATTTGCGTATGCTTACCGCCACATTAACATCAAAATAAACGATCTTTTAAAAAACAGTAGATAGAGTATGATGGAGCTCCGATCTTAATAATAAGATGAGATTATGTTGGAATTTTCAGCTCCTTATTACCATATTATTGATTTAACCCATACGCTTAACCCAGAAGTCCCTACCTGGAATGGTACTTGTGACTTCAAGCAAAGCATTTTTCTCGATTATGATGAAGTATGCCGGGTACAAAATATTGAGTTAAATGCAGGTACGGGGACACATATTGACGCCCCATCCCATTTCATTCGCGGAGGGAAAAGCTCTGCGGATCTTCCTATAGAAGATTTAATCGCCCCAATATGTGTAGTTAATGTTACAAAGAAAATCCATGCAGATTACTATATCAGTGTTCAAGATATCGAGGATTACGAGCAATCATACGGACTAATTGAACCTGGTAGTGTAGTCATTGGCTACACGGGCTGGGATAAATATTGGTATGATCCTCAAAAATATCGCAACCCAGACCAAGACGGCCAGATGCATTTCCCAGGTTTTTCAAAAGAAGCGGCAGCACTTTTATTAGATAGAGACATTAGGGGAATAGGTATCGATACCCTATCACCCGACTGTCTTGATTTAAATTTTCCTGTCCATAAGCTAATTTTAGGCGCTTCTAAATATATCCTCGAAAATCTAACTCAATGCAAAAAACTTCCTCCCAAAGGTGCTTACGGTATTTTCCTACCCATAAAAACTGCAGGCGGAACCGAAGCTGTAATGCGGGCAGCGGCCTTAGTCCCCATTGAAAGAAGCTAAAGCTTAGCTATACTAAATGCATAAGCATAGGAGTTCGCTTTATGAAAAATATTATTAATTTAATCATAGCGATATCATTAACTTATTTTTCTGGTTCGGCCTGGGCTAAGACACTCAACCTTTATGAAGAACCTAAAGATAATGCTAAAACTGTAGGTACCGTTGATCCCAGCGCTGGGATAATCCCAATTTATACCCCCGAAAAAAGTACCTGGATGAAGGTAGCTGATCCACGCAATGGAAATGTTGGTTGGCTCAAAATAGACGATATAAATAAAGAAAAAAATTCAGAATATACTTTTACTCAACGTTTTATTAATACTGGGCCTGCCTCAAATTCTTATCAAGTCATTCAATTTGGAACCCCTGATAAAAAGACAGTGCAACAGATACAAGATTCACTAAAAAAACAACAAGCAGAACAAGCTGAGCTGCAAAATAACATAAATAAATCAATTCAGAAGATGGTGGAAGATATGCGTAATCTGTATAAATTTAATAACACCTGGTATGAAAATAGTGCTCCATTGATAATGCCAGTTATAGTGATGCCAAGCTCCTCGCTTGAGAACAAATCTTCTCATAAAAAATAAGCCTACAGCGCCATTCTGCCGTGAGCTTAGCAAAACTTAGTTCACTGCCTCTCTAATACAAGCTACAATGTGAGCTCGATAGGAACTCAAATATGCGCTTGTTACAGATTTTTTTCGGTTTAGCTTGTTATTTATTGCTGGCGAATACTGCTCTAGCAGATTGGATGCAAGAATTAAGCCCACACAGCAATGAAAATTACGCACGTCTACAAAAAGCATATGCCTATTACCAATCTCTAACAACGCATTCATGGCCACAATTAGAGGTGCCCCCTCTCCAAAAAAACGACACAAATCATGGAATCCCTGAGCTCAGAGAGCGGCTGCGTTTAACAACTGATTTGCTTCCAGCGGACGACAACCAAAGCGAAATCTATGATGAGAAACTTATAGCGGCAGTTAAACATTTTCAATGGCGCCATGGCTTACAAGCTGACGGCGTTATCGGTTTAAAAACCTTACACGAATTGAATGTTTCCCCTTTTGAACGTGCTGAAGAGATTCGTCGTAATATGCAACGATGGGCAGCACTCCCTGCTAATCTAGGTGATCGATTTATCTTTATCAATATTCCTGATTATCGATTTAATCTTATTGATCAAGGTAAAACGGTGCTCACCATGAAAGTAATTGTAGGCAAGCCGGATAGACCTACTCCAGAGCTTACTTCAGTAATAACCCAAGCAGAATTAAATCCTTATTGGAATATTCCACCACAAATTGCAAAAAAAGACGTTATCCCAAAAATAATTAAAGACCCTGCCTATTTAGATCAGATGAATATCAAAATAGTACAGCATCGTAAATCTGGAGTTACTATTATTGATCCCCACCAGATTGATTGGCAAGAAGTAGCGCGTAATGGGTTCAATTACGAACTCCGTCAAGAACCAGGCAAAAATAATTCATTGGGTTTAGTTAAATTTGACTTTGCTAACCCCTACGATGTCTATATTCATGACACGCCAGCTAAGGAGCTTTTTAATAGAGAAAATCGTATTTTTAGCTCAGGTTGTATACGTTTAGAAAAACCGTTTGCTTTGCTTTCCTACTTATTGTTAGGTGATGAAGAATGGGATATTCATCGCGTTGCTGAATCTTTAGATTCAGGAAAACTGACCTATATAAAAATTAAACCTATTCCAATCTATATTGTTTATGCAACAAGTTGGGTCGATTCCGATGGTGTTCTTCATTTCCGACATGATCCTTATCATTATAATGAAGATCCCGACCTAGAGGATATGGCATCTGACCCGATGCTAAACGAAGCTAAAGTTGATAATACTTTAACAATGCCTTTATCTTTTTACGCATAGATACTTCTTCAATTAAATAAACGAGATATGGTCATGACTCTACCCTCATTACAGCTTAAAAAAAATGAAGATCATCGCCTAAAAAACGGCCACCTATGGATATACAGCAATGAAATCGATACGAAAAAAAGTCCGCTTAAAAATTTTCAGCCTGGTGAGGAAGTTATTATTCAAGATCACCAGGGTAAAAGCTTAGGCATTGCTTACGTCAATCCACACTCATTAATTACTGCTCGTTTATTTTCTCGGAATCTAGCGGATCGCCTTAACGCTGATTTTATTCAGCAACGCTTAAATCATGCGCTGTCATTACGAGATAGGCTGTATGCGGAGCCTTACTACCGACTGGTCTTTGGTGAGAGCGACGGGCTCCCTGGCTTAGTGATAGACCGTTTTGGCAATCATATTGTTGCTCAATGCAACACTTACGGTATGGATAATAGGAAAGAAGAAATTTTGATTGCGTTACGAAGAGTATTGCCTTCGTTACAGTCACTTTTATGGCGAAACGACAGCTCAATTAGACAGCAAGAAGGATTAACTAATACTGTTGAATCTGGTTTTGGTCAACCACCTGAAGAAGTAACTATAATCGAAAACCAGGTAAAATTTCGAGTTCCGCTTTGGAAAGGCCAAAAAACTGGCTGGTTTTTTGACCATCGCCTCAATCGTTCCCGCCTAAAAGATTATGTAAACGGACAAACAGTCCTAGATGTTTTTAGTTATTTAGGTGGCTGGGGGATCCAAGCTGCAACTTGGGGTGCAAAAGAAGTATGTTGTATTGATAGCTCAGCTTTTGCTTGTGAACAAATATCAAAAAATGCCGAACTGAATTACCAGCAAGATAAAGTAACTGTCATTTGCGAAGAAGCCGTAATTGCTTTGCAAAATCTTAATAAAGCAAATAGGAAATTTGACGTTATCATCTTAGATCCTCCAGCCTTTATAAAAAGACGAAAAGATATGAAGGAAGGCTTAATAGCTTACCAACGTATTAATAATCTAGCTTTGAGATTACTAAACCCATCAGGCATTTTTGTTTCGGGTTCCTGCTCAATGCACCTCGCTTATGACGATTTAGTCCAGATTATCTTAAAAGCGAGCATTCAATGCCGGCGACCTTTGCAAATCATCGAACAAGGCCATCAGGCACCTGATCACCCTATTCATCCCGCAATACCTGAAACTGATTATTTGAAGGCTATATTTACTAGAGGGATTTAAACGAGAGGGGAAAACAAAAGGGAAGGCTTAACCTTCCCTATTTGTTACTTGCTTTTTCTTTTGCTAGAGCTTTTCTTACCTTTAGCTTTGGCTTTGCTTTTTGCTTTAGCCTTGGCTTTTTTTGGTCTTGCTTTAGCTTTTACTTTTACTTTGGATGAAGATTTAGCTTTAGAAGCTTTCTTTTTCCCTGCCATTTTTTATTCTCCTTCAAAGGTTAAGTTAAATGTCCGATTGCTCGAACAGTTTCATTATATATTTTTTTTGACCAACTTGTGAATACTTATTATCAAATTTTTTTCATAAGTGTTAAGGACTTAAAAAAGAAATCTCTATTAACGCTTACAGATTATTTTTCTTATTTTTAAAAATAATAAAAAAACTCCGGTAAAAAAGCCTTTTTTAAAAAACTTAAAACAGCAGATGAACCTGATTAGTAGTTCCCCTAACCTTCATTAGAAAATTAGTAAAAAGTATAAAAAAGGAAAAAATTCTTAACTGCAAACGGATTTTTGGGCTTTTAGCCATGCTAATCGTTTTTTTCGTGGAAGATTTTCTACATAGGCTTCCATAGATAAGATCTCTGGGGGAATTAATTCTTGTTCGACATATTGCCGTAAAATAGCTTTGATCTGTGGGGATGTTAGAACAGTTTCTGGAGTATATTTTTTTCTTTGTAAATGAAGGACAGTACTTATAGCTACATTAGCATACTCATAGAACCGCTTCATAAATTGGCGGCGATCGCTTTCTGATAAATTTTCTAACGTCTGATCTATGATCTGGTTACGAAAGTTCTGATATTCACTTCTTATCTCGTCCAGCTCATATTTTGCAAAATGAACCTCATCCTCTTTATTACTGGATTCCGCCTGGATTTTAACAGCCTTAGGTTCTTGGTAATCAAATCGTAATGCGCTCACCAGATAAGCGGAAAGATTCTGCACCCGCCCTTTCTTATAGTTAGGAGAGGCTTCGATTAAGTCCATTTTTTTAAGAATGGCTTCTTGAGTATATTCATGCAACAGACGCTCCGTCTGTTCTCTCGAAAATCCATAATGCTTTTCTAATCTATCTCTTACACTTCCTAGTTCATTATTGAGTTGAGGCGAATCTTGTTTAAGAGAGCCGATGCGTGTTCTTTTGACGCGTTCCTTTAATAAAAAACGGATTTTAGTCACCATTCTTCCTTCACGTTGTAGTTCTGACTCTACAACTAAATCAGAATAAGTATTCACCTCTTCTACTGCTTTATCTAATACCCTTTTTTTAAAATCACGAAAAATAGAATATTTATCATTCGGCACACCCATTAATTTCCTGAAAGTGTTCATTTCCATCCATTTAGTGAAAGGCAATCCTCTATACCGTATACAATTTTCATAAAGAGCCAGGCCATAGCTTGAGCGAAATTGCGATTGTATAAAGAGATCAATACGGCCAAACATTGAAGGGGAATGTAACAACTGCTTCATTCTTGGAGAATAAGCATAATAACAAAGTGGACCTTGAAGGCTGACGCTAGCAAGAATGGAGCTTGCAGTCCAATCTTCATTTCCTGTCTGATCATTAATTAAATTCCATTCAATAACCGTAGACAAAAGCTCTTTCAGCGCTGCTTTTATTACTAAGTGGTTATTACCTTGATAACCAATTAATTTGCAAAGTTGTTTGACAGTTATTTCATATTCTTCTTTGATCATTAGTTCTGGATAAGCATGATACAGCAGTGCATTAGTAATTTTACGTTGTAATAGGCTTAAGGAATTAGAACAGTGAATGGTAGCCGCATGCTTTTTTAATTCCCGACGAGCAGGATCGTGTAGATCAAGCTTGTTTTCTTCTTTTTTATTTAATCCCATAACTGTCACACTCTTCCCATATCCGTCTCACCGGTATCCCAAATACGTCGCGCTTTAATCCCATAGATGTCACCATTTATCCCATACATGTCACAAAATCATCATTTTTATTATGAACAATCAAAGCCTTATAGCTTCCCAAACAAAAGATAAACGTTATAAATAAAAACTCAACATATTATCGTGTGTGTTTTATTTCTCATGACACAAAATTGATAATATATTATGATTTGGCGTAATACAATTCTCTCGATTATTAGGAGCACCTGCAGATGAAAATAATTGCCTTCGTTAATAATAAAGGAGGGGTTGGGAAAACTACTTGCAGCAAGATCATGGCAGAATACCTCAGTAAAGTAAAAAAAATGTCCGTTCTCGGTATTGATTTTGATCCTCAATGTAATTTTTCTCACCAATATTTACGTATGGAGATTGATCCAGTAGCACCAGAGGGCTTGATCCCACCCATACATCCTGACTACAACCCCAATGATCCTGATGACAGTGATTGGGAAGGGCGCAGCAGTATCGCTGAAATTTTTTATGGTCAGGGCGTCGTTCCTTATCCTACCTATATTGAGAATTTAGATATTGCCCCAGGTCATGCCGAGCGCTTGCTTGCTGCAGAAGCAGTCAGAAAAACGGAAGTTGTTGAAAAAGTGCACAAGCAATTGGCTAATTTTTTGAATTCTGATGATGTACGTGCAACTTATGATGCTGTCATTATCGATACAGCTCCGTCAAAGGGGCCATTGACTATTAGCGTAATGAAAGCCGCGACTGATATCGTTATTCCTTCAGTAATGGAGGAGCAACCAGTGCAGGGTATTTATGGAATGTTGCAGCTCTGGATGCAAGAATCTTTAGCTCGCGAAAAATCACGACCTCTTAATTTAGTGGGTATCTTGCCTAATATGTTTAAACAAACCAGATTACATAGAGACTTATTGATGAGCTTAAAAGAAAACCCAGCCATTAACCGCTATATTCTTCCCGTAAAGCTGACTCAACGCATTGTTTATGCTGAAGTTGATGCAGAAGAAGCTAACCCACGTTCTATATTTGATTTTCCAGATGACCATGTAGCTAAAAAGGAAGCTTTAGAGGCTTATTATCATATTGCTGAGAGGATCTTTTCATGAGTAAGAAAAAACGTTTTGGAGTTTCAAGCGCACTAACTCGAGGCTTAAGCGAAACAATTAATGTCGTCGAAAATAATTCTGGAGTATTTCGCAATGTGGTTTTACCACTCTCAAGAATTGAATTAGACCCCGATAATCCTCGCAAGCTCGCTATCACGCTCGAGGACATTAAAAATGGCTGTCCTAAGCACGATCCTGAATTTTCACGTAAAACCGCTGAGCTCGAAAAATTGAAAGAGCTAGCTACAACTATTGAAAGCAGCGGGATAATAAATCCGGTTGTAGTTTACAAAAATGGGGAGCTATATCGTGTCGTTGCGGGTGAACGTCGTTGTCTTGCTTCTTTCCTAGCTAATAAAAAAGAAATTGATGCCAGGGTTTTTAATGAAAGGCCGAAAGGCTTTGAATTAAAATTAGTTCAATGGATTGAAAATACTGCCCGTGAAGATCTGACGCTTGATGAGCGTATAGAAAATGTTCGAGATCTAATCAAAGAGTACTTACGGCAGAATAGTGGAGCTGCTTTAACAGCTACATTGATAAAAGAAGTAACCGGCTTATCCTTGCCCCAAGCTACTTACTACATGACTGTTTTAAATGCTCCTTCCGATGTTAAGCAAGCTATTGAAAAAGGAGAAATTCGTAGTTTGGATAAAGCTGCTGTTCTATCTGGTATAGAGTTAGAAGCTCTACGTCAGTATGCACTTGAGGCGTGCATTAAAGGCTGCAGTCTAAAAGAGCTTCGCCAAATGATTTCCCAACAAAAAGAGCTGACTAAAAAGCAGAAAAGGGTTTCTTTAGAAGTAAAAGGAAATAAGGCCTTAGGAAAACGAATTAATATGGGTTTTACTGATCATATGCAGGTAGTTAGAGAAATAGTTGAGGCGGTTTTGGGACAGAATAGATATCAAAAATACAGTCCTGTTTTTTCAACTATTGATTGGACCCAAGCTAAGCATACTGCTTTAGCTTTTAGACAGTTAATCGATATCCTTGAACAAGAAACGGTGGAACAAGTATGAAAACAGCAATCACCTCAATTAAGTTACAAAAAAAGCTGCATCATAAGTTACAGCAAAGTGTTATTAATGATCAATATGGGATGCGCGGCAAAAACAAGTGGATTGTAGAAGCCATTGAAGCATTTCTCCTTTTACCAGACTATCCCTACTTAGTTGATATTGCTAATTACGACAACCAACAAACTGAAATTATCAGTCTTAGGCTACCCGAAGCTCTGATGCGCAACCTCGATAATGCAGTAATTTGTGTAAGGAGAGAATTTCCTGCTATGGAAGGTGTTAAAAGTAATATTATTAGGGCAAGCATTATTCAAAGGCTGATTCGTTCTACTTCGGTGACCGAATAATTAGTTAACATACTGATTTTTAAGGATTTAACTTTTCAAAAAAATGGTGTGACGTTTTTGGGATTAAGCTACATTGTGACGTTTATGGGACAGCGAAGTTCTATGTAGAACATTACAATATAATTCAACGGCCTAGGGTTTTCCCCTAACCCGTAACTATATGAATTTAGGTTACAATACCAATAATGCATAAGGAACAGCATGTCTAATCCTAAGGAATATCAAAAACGCTTTATCCGGCAAGAGCAAGGCTCAAGTTATTGTTATTGCTCAGGCTGCTGGGATATTGACCACATCAACGCCATTAAAAATGAACTAAAGCACATTGATTATCGCAGCTCAGAACTCATTATCGATATAAAAGGAATAAGCAAGCTGGATAGCGCAGGTGTGTGGTTAATTCAGCATACACTACTAAAATTGGGTAAGGCCAAGTTATTGAATGTTTCTCCCCAACACCAACAACTTTTGGACTTAGTGACTAAGCAAACGGCTATACCCAGCAGTATTCCTCCTCCAAAAACATTGACCCATCTGGAACAAATAGGCAAATCCTTTTTAGAACAATTAGCAGAGTTAAATGCTTTTTTTAATTTTATTGGGTGCCTATCTTCTGAGATGTTACATGCTATTAGGCACCCTAGCTCATGGCGTTGGTCATCTACAATTAATGTTATCAATACTACAGGTTTACAAGCTTTACCTATCATAGGGTTATTATCCTTTATGATAGGCGTAGTTATTTCTTACCAAATGGGTAATCAATTACGTAATTATGGCGCTAATATTTTTATCGTAAACTTGCTTGGTTTATCTATTCTGAGAGAATTTGGGCCATTATTAACAGCAATAATGATCGCTGGTAGGACGGGCTCGGCTTTTACAGCACAGCTCGGCATTATGAAAATTAATCAAGAGATCGATGCTTTAAACACTATGGGAACACCGCCAGCAGAGTTGTTGCTACTGCCTCGGATTATTGGTCTTGTAATTGTCATTCCTTTGTTAACGATGTGGTCTAATATATTTGGCATCCTAGGCGGTATGGCAATGGCCAACAACATGCTTGGGGTATCTTCGCATGATTTCTTAGTTCGTTTTCAGCAAGCAATACCAGTTCGCGCTCTTATTATTGGTCTATGTAAGGCTCCTGTTTTTGGATTAATAATAGCAAGCATTGGTTGTTTTGAAGGAATGCAAGTTAAAGGCAGCGCTGAAAGTGTGGGGTTACGCACAACACGCAGTGTTGTTTTAGCCATTTTTTTTATTATTGTTACAGATGCTATTTTTTCAATCTTATTCAGTAGATTTAAACTATGACAAATAACCAGCCTGTAATTGAAGTTAATGGATTAAAACTAAAATTGGGTGATACCTGGGTTCATAATGGGATAAATTTGAAAATTTATCCTGGAGAAATATTGGGGATAGTAGGGGGAAGCGGCTCAGGTAAAACAACTTTATTGCGTGAAATTTTAATGTTGCAGCCATTATCTTCTGGCTCAATTAAAGTATTTGGTAACGAATTAACAACTGCATCATCTGAGGTATTATTAGGTGTGCAAAAACGTTGGGGTGTTTTGTTTCAACAAAATGCGTTATTTAGTTCGTTAACAGTTTTGGAAAACTGCGAATTTCCATTAAAAGAAAAGCTAAGGTTAGATCATGATATGATACGGGATCTCGCCTTGCTCAAAATTCAACTTGTTGGCCTTCCTCTAGATGCTGCTAACAAGTATCCCGCCGAATTAAGTGGCGGTATGCAGAAAAGAGCGGCATTGGCACGAGCTTTAGTATTAGACCCAGAACTACTTTTTCTTGATGAACCAACGGCTGGACTAGATCCTGATAGTGCAGGAGAGCTAGATGATTTAATTCTCAAATTAAAAAAGGCCATGAATTTAACTGTTGTATTAGTTACACATGATCTAGATAGCTTATGGCATATTACGGATCGAGTAGCATTTCTCGCTGATGGTAAAGTTCTATATGTTGATGAGCTTAAAAATATTGTTAAACATGAAGACCAACCAATAAAAAAATTCTTTAATGGCCCTCGCGGACGAATAGCACAACATTTATATGGATAATACTATGGAAACTAAAGTTAATTATAGTCTTGCTGGTATTTTTGTTATTGTGTTAATAGCGACGATAATATTAACCATAATATGGCTTTCGTCTGATTTTGATACTGATGAATATCAATTCTATAAAGTATACATGAAAGAATCAGTGAGTGGCTTAAGCCAAGATGGTCCAGTTGAATTTAATGGGGTCTCTGTGGGCAATATCGATGAAATGCAAATCAATCGTAATAACCCACGCATCATTGAACTAGTATTGAAAATAAAGAAAGACACGCCAATTACGGAAGGTACTAGAGCTAAACTAGGGATGAGAGCATTAACTGGTTCCGCTTATATTTTATTAGAAGATAATGGCCAAAATATGAATCCGCTTCTTGCGACTAAAGGAGAGTATGCGATTATTGAAACAGTACCTTCATTATATGTCCGCCTCGAAAGCGCTCTGACGGAGTTGAATAACAATTTCCAGCAACTAAGCAAATCAATGCGGCTGCTTCTAAACGATAAGAACTTACATAACTTTCAAGAAATTTTAGAATCAGGCCAAGCTGCATTTGAGTTATTTGAAACTGAGACATTACCTGCAATAAACCAAACGATGGGCAAATTAGGAGATTTAACAAACACCTTATCGGATGTAGCTCTTCAAATAAAACAAAACCCCTCTATAATCTTAAGAGGAAAACAAACCATTTCTTTTGGCCCTGGTGAAAGATAAGCGCGCTAATTGCGATGGAAAGCTGTGTTATCTAGCAGTATGCCATATTCCATTGTGTAAGCATGAGATCCCTTCAATGGTTTTTATTTGCCCATGTATATAAGCCGTAGCGGTGTAGTCTCGGCAAAGATGGTTACCTTTATAGGTTGTGTATTGGTGCAAGGGGGTTACTATATATGTTATATTAGTACTTCTATTGGTCCAGGTAGCAGGAGCACCGCTACTGAGAGCATAATCAGCATGAGCATTATCAGAGCGATCCATACTGGCGCTTATTGAACTGTCAATTAATGATTCGGTATTTCCAGGACTCAATGGGGTAGTATTTCTAGTGAACGAAGCACAGTTGGTTATCAGCATAGATAATAAGCATAATAGGACAAATTCTGCTAAAGCAACTTTCATAAAACGCTCCTTGTTTTCTGAATTATATAAATATATCAAAAGTTACTCAGTAAAACATAATTTATAGATTTATTTTAGAATCAAAATCTTGTCACAGAAGTAAGGGTTTACCCTTATGTTTAAAAATAAAAGCAAGGCTTAAAATATTTACTAAATAATGTCAGCAAGTACGGAGGATTACATGAATATGAGACGTTTTATTACTGTTACCTTTCTATCAATTTTTATGTTTTTTTCAGCGTCTGCATTTGCCAAAATAGACACGCCCATAGATGACAGTATTATAACTACTAAAATAAAGTCTAAAATAGCTATGGAGAAAGCTCTATCTATTTTCAAAATTGGAGTAACTACCGTTAACGGCATTGTGACACTTACTGGTAAAGTGAATTCCGATGCTGATGCCAGCAAGGCCATTGAAATTGCTCAGGCGACTGATGGCGTGAAAGATGTAGATGCAAGCCAGTTAAATATTGCTCAAAGCAGCCAACCCGTGACTGATGTAGCTATAACTGCAAAGGTGAAAGGCATGTTTATTAAAGAGAAACTATTTGGTGATAAAGACATTTCTGCTATGAGTATTAATGTTGAAACTAATAATGGTATAGTTTACTTAACAGGAAAAGCAGATAATCAACAACAAATTGATAATGCCATTAAAATTGCTGAATCTGTTAATGGAGTTAAAAAAGTTGATTCTAGAGTAACAGTCAAGACCAGCTAAAATTATAAGGCCGTATATAATCATACGGCCTTCTTTCTAACTTTCCCGATATTTTGCAACTCTTCTACTTTAAATTTGCAGTTGAGCTTTTCGAACTTTCCATTTAACCTGATAATCAATAAATAGTGCATTTAAGGAAACTTATGCTTCGGTTTAATTTTGATTTAGGTATTCGTCGATTAATACCCGAGTGGCGAGCAATGTTTAGGCGTGAATACTTAATGAACGATTTGCTGGCAAGCATAGCAGTTGCTTGTATAGCGTTACCCTTATCATTAGCAATTGCATTAGCAAGTGGGGTAGAGCCTGAAATAGGCTTAGTAACAGCTATCATTGCTGGCATTGTCGGGGCTATTTTTGGAGGAGTTCCTCTTGCAGTAAGCGGTCCTACAATAACGATGGCTGTTTTAGTAGCTGGGGTAATTCAACAGTTTGGCTTATCTGGACTTTTTTTTATCGGCTTTGGATGTGGTTTTTTGCAACTCTTAACAGGAGTTGTTGGATTAGGCTCTTTGATCCGGTTTATTCCGGCCCCCGTGGTGATGGGTTTTACAGCCGGTATAGGTGCTATTATTTTGATTAGCCAATTTCCAAGAATCTTAGGGTTGCCTGCGCCAGCTGAGAACCATATTTTTTCAGTTATTGTCCACATCAAGACCTTATTTCATCAAACACAGCCAATTTCTTTATTGCTGGCGCTAAGTGCAATCATTATTGCATTAACTATGCCTCGGGTTTGGCCAAAATTGCCGGCACCTTTATTTGCGGTGGCTATTCCTTCACTATTAGCTTACTGGTTAGGATTACCTGTTGAAGTAGTTGGACACATACCAGCCTCTTTACCTGCCCCCCATTTTCCCAGTTTGCCTGAAGGAACAGTTGCTTGGGTAGAATTAATGTCTACTACATTCGTTATTTTTGTTTTAGCTTCTTTAGAATCTTTGTTATCTGCAGGAGCTGTCGACCAGCTAGCGAAATGTAAGCCTCATGATCCTAACCAGGAATTAATTGGACAGGGGTTAGCAAATATTAGTTCTGCTCTTTTTGGAGGAATTCCAGTTACTGCTGTTATTGCACGTTCGGCTTTAAACGTCCATGCGGGAGCTAAAACAAGACGTTCAGGCATATTTCACGCATTATTCCTACTGACTGCTGTTTATTGTTTTGCGACCGTAATTAGCCAAATCCCAATTGCGGTTTTAGGCGGTTTGCTAATTACTATCGCCTTACGTATGTGTCATCCTCATGAATTTTTAATGTTGTGGCGTACTGCTAGGAACGATTCAATTGTTTATTTAGTTACATTTTTTATGATTGTGGTTTCAGGTTTAATGTCAGGCATCCAAGTAGGAATCGTTGCTTCATTAATCTTTGCTATTATTAGACTAAGCCAAATTCAAATCCACTTATATACAAGCAAATTTGGTCCTGCTCAACTTTCACTAAATGGTCCCTTAACTTTTCTTTCTGCGGGAAAATTA
>CAZXFO010000100.1:0-3606 GCA_964639745.1 uncultured Coxiellaceae bacterium
TTGTAATAGATATGCCTCGCTTTCTAGTATTGTGATTTAAAGCCTAATAAATGCTTAGAGGTCATGAAGATCAGGATGAACTAAGCAGACATCTGGATTCCTGCTTTCGCAGGAATGACAAGGGAGGCAGGAATGACACAGGAAGGTCATTAAGATTATTCAAATAATAGAACGATATAAATCCTTCCATAGAGGGTTAAACCCTTCAACTAGTTCTAGCTTCCAACCCCTCTTCCATGCTTTAATGTTTTTCTCACGTTTTATCGCTTCCAAAATATCATTATGAACTTCGTAATATACCAATTGATGTACCTTATATTTCGAAGTAAAGCCTTCCATAACATCAGACTTATGTTGCCAAACGCGCCGCGGAAGATTAGAGGTCACTCCAACATATAAAACGCCATTGCGTCTACTTGCCATGATATAGACAAAATATGATTTCATAAGTTTCCTGCTGATAAAATATTAATACTCAAACTGTGGTGACATGCTATTTTTCATTCTGTCCGTCTCTGTCATTCCTGCGAAAGCAGGAATCTACACCCTCTAAAATCTAACCTTGAGACCCCAGCTGTTACTGGGGTGACAAAAAAGAGGCTGGCGATGACAGCAAGGGAGCTGGGGTAGCGTAATGAGATTTGACTCGATGGGACAACTTGGAGGGGGTTTAAAAACAGAGAAGACTAGTTACCTTAATGCGAGCGGGTTTCGCACCATTCATATATTTCGTATTCAGAAATTTTGCACTGACCGCATTGTTTGCCGCAGCCCGGTGTTTTAGAAAATTGTCGCACGCAGCCTTTTCTTACCCAATGTTTAAGCATATCGCGCATTAGATCAGCATCACATTTAAAATGTTCTGCAATCTTGCCCAGGCTAGCCATTTTGACTTCTTGGAGATGTTGTTTTAGCGCTAATAAGCTCATTGTCGGGCTCCTGCAAAAACCGCCTTATCATTAGAGTGGCGATGAGGCTTTTCTGAAACCGCTAGAAGGCGAATACCGCCAATCACTAATGCAAAGAAAGCGACAATACCCACAATCCAAGCACTAGATGTTTGCCAATGAGAAGACCAAGTAGCGATTTGATAGAAAATCACCGCAGCACCATAAGCGACCGCCGACATCCATAACACAGAAAACACAGCCCAACGCGCATCCAATTCTCGCAGCATAGCAGCCGTTGTTGAAACACAGGGAAAATAAAGCAATACAAACAATAGATAACTGAAAGCACCAATAGGCCCATTAAAATACTGGTACATGACCCCATATACTTTTGGATTTACCGTTTGAATAGGTGTTTTTGAAAAGAGTGGGTAAGCAGCCGCTTGAGATAATTGACTGAGGTTAGCTGGAATAGAAGCTAGCGCCTCATAAATTTTTTGCCAAAAATGGAACGTATCGGCGGCTACATTTAAATGGCCAAGCTGTGTGTAAAGTGTATTCAAGGTACCTACCACCACTTCTTTAGCTAATACTCCGCCCATTAACCCAACCGTTGCTGGCCAGTTATCTTGCTCTATGCCCATGGGAGCAAAAATCGGCGTTAAAAATCGGCCTATGCTTGATAAGATGGATTGGAAATCGCTGCCACCATGGTTAATCGCACCGCTCCAACTAAATGCGTGCAATATCCCCATCAAAATACAGATAGGCACAATGACTTTGCCTGCTCGGAAAATAAAAGTCTTTAAACGCATCCCTGCATGAGATAGCTATGTCCGAAACTGTGGCACGTGATAAGGTGTAAGCTCCATTACTAATGGTGCAGGCTGGCCAAACAATAAAGTTTTACGCAGCACAAAACCGGTTAAAACCGCCATGACGATGCCAATTAAATAGAGAGCAAACACTACATTGTGAGCTTGCACAGGAAAGAATGCTGCTGTAAACACAGCATATATAGCAAGCCGTGCCCCGCATGACATAAAAGGGCTCATCATAATCGTTAAAATGCGATCACGCTTATTTTCCAACGTGCGCGCCGCCATGACAGCAGGCACATTACAGCCAAACCCAACAATCATCGGAACAAATGCTTTACCGGGTAAGCCAAAAGCACGCATTAAGCGGTCGACCACAAACGCTGCTCGCGCCATATAGCCAGAATCTTCTAAGAAGGCCAGAAACAGGAACAAAGCACCAATAACCGGAATAAAAGTAATCGTCGTATTTAAGCCCTTTCCTACACCTTGCGATAGCAACACATTAATGACATCAGGCACGCCTAATAAATTAAGCACATAAGAAAAACCATCGACAAAAACAGTGTTGCTAGCAATATCAAAAAAATCTTGGAAAGCGCCACCAATATTAATGGCAAAGAAAAATAATGAATACATCACTGCTAAAAATATCGGTATGCCAAATAGACGATTTAACACAATATTATCAATACGTGCTGTCCAATTGAGGGCTTTTTCGGATGATCGACTTACGCATTTTGTCACGATTTGGTGAATAAAACGGTAGCGAGCATCTGCTAATAAAATATCAGGATCTTCACCATGAGCATCTCTTATTTTTTGCTGCAAGCTTGCCACACTCTTTTTAACGACATCTGAGACACGTTGGCTTGCAAAAACATCGTCTTCTAATAATCGGCTTGCTAACCATTCATCTAACATAGAGGTTTTACGAACAAAAGCATGTGCTGTTTTTTCTTGAGGAGCTTTATTTTCATGAATAATAGCCGCTAATTCTGCCACAGCCGTTGGAATCGGCTCAGGATAAGGGATGCTAATGGGGGAAAGCTGCTCTTCGCGATATTCAGCATTGGCTACCAAATTCAACAAAGCATTTTTTAACTCTCTCAAACCCTTGCCTTTATTCGCCTGAATAGGAATAACCGGGCACCCTAATAACTTGGATAATCGATCGAGCTGTAACTGGAGGCCCTTGCTTTCAGCGACATCCACCATATTGATCGCTAAAATCAGCGGTACGCGCATTTCAATGAGCTGCATAGTCAGATAAAGATGGCGCTCTAAATTGCCGGCATCTAAGATATTAATGACATAATCTGTTTTTTTGTTGAGGATAAACTGGCAAGCAATGCTTTCATCGACTGCAGAAGATTTAGAAGCAACATTTAAAGAATAAATGCCTGGCAAATCGACGACTTCAAATAAAATATCTTGGTGAATAAGAAAACCGCTTTTTCGATCAACGGTGACACCCGGCCAATTACCGACATGCTGGCGTGACCCGGTTAACGCATTATATAGCGTGGTTTTTCCGCAATTTGGATTTCCGACTAAAGCGATAGTGGCCATGGCCGCTTTATACCTTTTCTACCCGTAAGATAAGTGCTTCGTCACGGCGCAAACTGAGCGCGTAACCTCGAACTGCAATTTCAATGGGATCACCTAAAGGCGCGACACGAGCAATGGTGAATTCAGTGCCTGGCGTAAGCCCCATAGCCAATAGTTTCTGGCGGTAGCTTTTTTCGCCTGGCTCAATACCAACGACTCGCCCTTTCTCCCCGGTCCGCATATCACGCAAGTTCATTTTTTATTCCTGTATTTTGCCTGATAAGTATCCTCTGTTAGGGGTACAACTGTCAATACAATTGAGAATAATTCTCATTTGGAAAATAAAT
>CAZXFO010000101.1:0-10801 GCA_964639745.1 uncultured Coxiellaceae bacterium
AAGGTCCGGTTGGGTTAGAAGAAACAAATTCCAGCAAAATACTTTGCCCCTGATGATTTTTGCTAAGGCCGTAGTTTTCTTTTAAGTCTAAAATTTGTGGGATGACTTCATGCAGTGCGTTCGGGGTGAGGAAAAAATTAATAAAGCCAGGACCTGCAATTTCAGTTTTAGCGATAAGATGAGACTCGGGCAAAGCCTTGATTATTTTTTCTGCTAACTGGCGTGGGTTTTCTTTAACTGCCTTAGACAACATCAGAGCTACGTTAGTAGCAAAATCACCGTGCTGGGAATCCTTAGGGGTTTCAATAATAATTTTAGGCAGTTCTACGGGTAAATTTAATGACTGTAATGCAGCTTTTACCAGTGTTTCTATTTGCAATTTTGACATATCAAATCCTTAACTTTCCGTGATGATATATCTTGTCTTTTTTAAGTTGCAAGGAAGAATTTGGACGCCCACCCCCATTAATAGCAGCCACCAAACTGGATTTAAATTTTTTCCTTTAATATCAAATAGTTAAAAAATTATTGCTCCGCCGATTCTCAACTATACTTTAGTTAGATTGCCACCAAAAATTAAAAAGGAGAGACGGTATGACTGTTATCCATGTTAAAAAACCCTCTACTGTGCATTATCTACGCGACAAAATAGCACCAGAAACCCTCTGCCATTTTTTATTTGCCACCGACCCAAAGAAAATCACAGCTAAAGAATATTACGATCTGCATTTTATGATTGAAAGCCACCCCTTACCCAGAATCAAAAACTTTTATAAAGCGTCTTTAGTTGGATTTAACTTATCTTACAAAAAAGACATGCTCGGCTCTGAGGGTGACGCCTATACTTTGGCACGCTTTCTAAAATCTAAAAAAACTAAAAAGCCGGCTACCATTGCTGAATGGCAGCAATGTAAAAATGACAAAGAATTGCAAAAGAACTTTACCCTCGATAGTAAGCAACTTAAAGAAGACTACAAGGCACAATTTAAGTTATTACTAGACACCTTACACGATCTAGGAATTGAAGTTGGCATATTAAGAGCTGCAGGTTGCGGTAATTATGGCTCAGCTTTCCGGCTTGCATATCAACAAGCTGTTGCAGATGCTTATAAAGAAGTATTAACTGACAATCATTATCATTTTAAGTACCTCATTCTGTGTGAAAAAGATCTGGAAACTCGAAAATTATTTGCAGCTGCTTTAGATGGGCTAATAATATTGTCTGACCGCAATACAGAAACTGTCGCTGAAGAATTCATTCGGAAACAATTTAAAGTATGCTTAGTAAACCCCGGCTGTTTTGCATCTCTAAAACAAAACTACCATCAAGTTAAAAATGATCTTAACCTCATCGGCATAGGCCCTGAACAACAAGGAGAAACTATTCTTGAAGAGGCATTTAATTACCTAAACATTATTGTCAGCAATATCATGCATGAAGGTGTGATTAATGATTTACAAAAAGCTGCTTGGGAAAAATTATCTGTTGCTTGCAAAAGAGATGAAAACCTAATCAAACAAGCCCAACTTTATCCCGACCTTTTTAAACCCTACCTAATCGCTGTCGAGAAATTCCTGCAAGAACACTCGCAACGAGCCATAGACGCTGAGATAAGAAATATTAAATCTCTCTTTTTAGCCCTTCCTGCTGATGCTTTTTCCGAGGAGCATTTAAAGGCTGCGGATAGACTAATTAAAAAATGTCGCTCTGAAGCCCAAAAGGATGCGGTTATAGCTATTGTTATGAATAAGTTTAAGGAATACATAACCAAGGGACGCGCAAGCCCAAAAGAGAAATCCGACCTTATCATTACCGCTCAACACTATGCTGCCTGGAAATCAGCAGCTTGGCCTACCCATTAAAGCCCCATTTGACGTAAATCATTGAAATAAAAGCCCTCGTTTGCTTGTATAGACGCTGCAAAGCGTCTTACAAGCTTGTGAGATATTTACCATACGTTGTGTAAGCTCAATCTGGTTTGACGTCGTGGCAGAATGGCTAGATAATATAAATCCAGCTGTAACTAACTGATTTTTATTTAAAATATTTAGACATGAATTTAGGACTAAGAATGAGATAGAGAGTGGAGTGGCTTACTTGGATACTTTTTACTAAAGGGGTTGTGTATATTAACTCTTGATAGTCATGGATTGACTGTCTCTCGCAAAAAGGACTTATGCAACCACTCCTCGTTTTGTGTGTTCAGGGATGGATTTGTTGGCATGGATTGCCAAACCTGAGTTGAGCATGTTAGGACGATACAATGTATCGTCCTTTTTTTTATTGTTCTAAGTAAACCATACTATCATTTTTTTTAAAAAAAACGCCAGCCCTTTCTTCTTTTATAGGGGTCAAGTATTAACTTGTCTCTTGATAAAAATAAGTTAAATATACACATAAAGAGTCAAGTTAATACTTGACCCCTTAGTTTTAAGACTCTCCGCTTTCTGCTGCTTCAATTTGCTTGCTATACCCACAGGTAGAACGTGGGCAAACTTGCTCTGTTCCTTTCTTTTTAGTCACTTTTATGGTCAGCATAGGCCAGGCGCACTTAGGGCACGACTCATTAACAGGCTCATTCCAGGTCGCATATTTGCAATCGGGGTACTTAGAGCAGGAAAAAAAGATCTTGCCGCGGCGAGAACGTCGTTTGAGCATTTTGCCTTTATGACACTCTGGACACTCTACACCGGTGTCTGTGGCCTTCTGTAGCGATTCTACGTGCTTACAACTTGGATAATTCGAGCAACCTATAAACTTGCCATAACGCCCTTGTTTCACATTTAACGGATTGCCACAGTCTGGGCAATTTCTACCCGCCACCTCTTCCTGGGCACTACTATCCGCAGCAGCCTCTTCAGGTGTGCCATTTAAACTGCGAGTAAATGTACATTCAGGATAGCCAGTACAACCCACAAATCGATCGCGGCGGCCTAAACGCACGGTTAGCGGCTTGCTACATTGAGGACAATTTTCGTCTAATGTCTCTTGAGTGACGTCTTTGCGTTTAACGGATTCTGTAATATCGTCCACTTGATGCTTAAACGGGCTCCAAAACTCTTCCATTAGCGGCACCCAGGCTTTTTCACCACGAGACACAGCATCTAGCTCATCTTCTAATTGGGCAGTGAAGCCGAAGTCGACATAGCGATTAAAATATTGGGTCAGAAAATGAGTCACGACTCGACCAACATCCGTTGGCTTAAATCGTTTATTTTCTAAAAGCGCATATTCGCGGCGTTGTAAGGTTGAAAGAATACTGGCATAGGTTGAAGGGCGACCAATGCCGCATTCTTCTAATGCTTTGATCAAAGTAGCTTCTGAATATCGTGGTGGAGGCTCGGTGAAGTGCTGATTGCAATTCAACTCCTTCATAACAACCACATCACCTTCTTCTAATGGTGGTAAAATTTTATCTTCACCACTATCTTCCACTTTGTTATCGTCAAACCCTTCTTGATAAACACGCATAAAACCAGGGTCAGTAATCACTGAACCTGTAGCACGTAATATATTGGCTTTATCGGCGCTTTTTTTGTTGGCACGCAAATCAATAGCTACGGTATCAATAGTGGCTGAAATCATTTGGCACGAGACTGTTCGCTTCCAAATAAGATCGTATAACTTATATTGCTCAGGGCTTAAATATTTCTTAACAGATTCTGGAGTTCTCATTACAGAAGTAGGACGAATAGCCTCGTGAGCTTCTTGGGCATTTTTAGCTTTTGTTTTATAAACCCGAACTTCTTCTGGTACATTTTCCTTGCCGTAACGCTCAGCAATTAATTCACGAATTTCCATTATTGCTTCTTGTGCCAAATTAACAGAGTCAGTACGCATATAAGTTATTAAACCTACTGACCCCGTATCAATTTCAATCCCTTCATATAATTGTTGAGCAATACGCATGGTTCGCTCAGCACTTAAACCTAGCTTGCGAGCTGATTCTTGTTGCAATGTTGAGGTAATAAATGGTGCCGCGGGGTTTCTTTTACGTTGTTTTTTGTCGACTGAAACAACTAGTAATTCACCCTTAGCTTCTTCAACAATTATTTTCTTGGCAGCTTCCGCTTGCGCTGCTGTCACTATCGTAAACTGCTCAAGCTTTTCTCCTAAGTAGGTATGCAATTTCGCAGTAAAAGCTTGTTTTTGGGCTTCGACATTAGCAGTTAAATCCCAATATTCTTGTGCTACAAATTTTTCAATTTCTTCTTCACGCTCGACGATTAAGCGTAAAGCAGGACTTTGTACACGACCTGCTGACAATCCTCTGCGGACCTTGCGCCATAATAATGGCGACAAATTAAAGCCGACGAGGTAATCGAGTGCACGGCGCGCTTGTTGGGCATTAACCAAATCCATGGATATTTCACGGGGGTTTTCAACCGCAGCCTTGATGGCTGATTGGGTAATTTCATGAAACACAACGCGGTGCGCTGTTTTTTTGGTAAGAGCTTTTTTCTCTTTAAGAATATTATAGATATGCCATGAAATGGCTTCACCTTCTCGATCAGGATCGGTTGCCAGATATAAAGCATCAGCTTTTTTCATCGCATTTATTAAAGTAGTCACATGTTTTGCGTTTTTTTCGATAATTTCATATTTCATCGCAAAATCATGCTCAGTATCTACCGCACCTTTTTTAGGCAATAAGTCGCGGACGTGTCCGTAAGAAGCAACCACTTCAAATTGCGGTCCTAAATATTTTTTGATCGTCTTTGCTTTTGCTGGCGACTCTACAACAACCAGGTGTTTCGTCATAATTCATTCCAACTCTGTTAAGTGGATAAAAGACCGGCTACACGCTTATTAGTATAGTAGGATAAAAGCGATGGAAGCCCGTCATATTTAATTTTTAATGCAGCCGACTAAATGCATCAGATAAAATCAGGTCTTGTAGAAGGGCTAGAGCTTGTTTCTTCTGCGGTTGATTATAGAGCGCAACGAGTGCAACCCATTGAATCCTTGCTATATCTACTTCCTGTTTATCTAAAACCATCAGCCGGTCAATTACTATTTCTCGTGTCCAGGCGTCTAGCACGCCGACTTGCTCAAGATAGGCCAAAAAGCCAACGCCTTCAAGACCTAGCTGCTCTTCTTCGTAGTGAAGATAATGGCGAACAGAACCTCCCGTCAATACTAAAGGTTCCGCTGTCTGTACTTTTTGCATGCGCTCTAAACCATCCAGCCAGTCTAAAGCACGATCAATTTCCCATTGCTGAAAGCCAATTTTCTCTAATTCAGCCATCATGACTTCTTTATCGGAAGGCAAACTGACGCCATTATCCATGTAATTCTCAAGCAAAAACATGACCACTTCGAACATAATTCATCTCAAAATAATAAATATTTCAATTACAACGAACATAACCACCGGCGACCGTGCGCACATATCCTGCTAGCTCTAAGTTTAATAGAATGGAGGAAACTTCGGTTGCCGTCAATCCACTACGGTGCAAAATAATATCGAGGTTGGTTGTTGCATAATCAATACAAGACAACAATAACTTATACTGTTCAGATATATTTGCACAAGTATATTGCGATGTAATTGCAGCCTCTTGCTTTGTTTTTAAATGCAATTCTTCAAGAATGTCATCAACGGTCTCTACTAATTTTGCACCTTGACGAATTAATTGATGGCACCCTCGCGCAAGTAGATTATGGACAGAGCCTGGAATAGCGAATACTTCTCGATTTTGCTCAATAGCTAAGCGTGCTGTAATCAGAGAACCGCTACGCAACGCTGCTTCAACCACCAGTACTCCGAGGCTCAAACCACTAATTATGCGATTGCGACGAGGAAAATTCCATGCAGCAGGTCTGGTGTGCAACGGAAATTCAGTCACAAGCAACCCATTTTGCATAATATCTTCCGCTAGTTTTTGATGTTTACGCGGGTATATCTCATTCAAACCTGTACCCATCACTGCAATGGTCTGACCTTGCATCTGCAAAGCACTGTGATGGCATATGCCATCAACACCACTAGCCAGACCGCTAGTCACCACAATACCTTGCTGCACCAAATGCTTTGTAAATGACTGCGCATTGGTCTCCCCAATAGGAGTTGGATGACGAGAACCGACCACAGCAACCTGCGGTTGTGATAATAGGCTTACATCTCCTATTGTGAATAACACTAAAGGCGGGTCAGCAATTTCTTTCAATAGTTGCGGATAGCGCTCATCTAAAATAGTGATAATTTCGCCACGCTGTTGGCACCAATCCAACTCCGCCTCAACATCATTCCAATTTATTTTTTGCAGCTTATTAACTTCTATTTGATTAAAGCCAAACTGTAATAAATCATCTACTGCAGCAACAAAGATCAAATGTAATTCACCATAATGCTGCAACCAAGCATGCAATTTTCGTAAACTCACTTCCCGCACACGTGCAGCCGCAACCCAATAAATCAAATTTTGCATAAGTTCATCCTCGGTTGGTTATATGTTTATAGAGGTTCTTCGCTACACTCAGAATGAGATAGCGGTTCAGAATGACAGAAATAGCTAGTGCCGTTTACGGCACGCAAATTGAGATTGAAAAACTAATTGATAAGCGTCTTAAGGCAGTCGAACAGTTGCGCACTAATATTGCTATTGCATTGTTCGTCTAATTCGCGGATACATGAAGGGCTTGTAACATTAATCTCAGTAAGATAATCACCGATTACGTCAATACCAGCAAAATATACACCTTTTTGCTTTAAATAGGGACCCACTTGACTACAAATCCAGTAGTCTCTCTCACTTAAAGGTTGAGCTACAGGCTTTGCTCCTGCCACAATATTACCTCGCCATTCACCTTTTTGGGGAATTCGTGCCAAAGCCATGGGGAATGGTTCGCCATTGATTAAGATAATTCGCTTATCGCCTTCTTGCAAAATAGCAGGAATATAACGCTGCGCCATCACATGGCGTGTTTCTTTTTCAGTTAGCGTTTCGAAAATCACTGTCGCATTTTGGTCTTGCGGCTGAATACGAAAAACGGAAGTGCCTCCCATGACGTGTAAAGGCTTACATACAATATCTTGCTCTTTTTGCCAAAAAGATCTTAGCAAATCTATGCGACTCGTTACCACAGTTGGGACACAGCAATCAGCAAATTCAGCTGTAATTAATTTTTCATTAGCATCTCGCAGGGTCTGCGGTTTATTCACTATTAAAACGCCTTCTTTCTCCGCCAACTCTAGAATATAAGTTAAATAAATAAATTCATCGTTAACTGGAGGATCTTTGCGCATGAGCATAACATCTAACTCGCTAAGAGCTACTTCAAATGGCTCATGCAATGCGAACCAATGCTCATTATCTCGAAACACATTTAAAAGACGTGCTCGGCCGAAAGCCTTGCCATTCACTATATATAAGTCATTCGGCTCAAAATAATAAATAGGCCAGCCACGAGCCTCCGCTTCCCAAAGCAGAGATAAAGTTGCATCATGCCTTGAATTTATCGCAGCAATAGGATCCATCACTACGCCAAGTTTCATATTCTCTCCTTAAGCAACAGCCTGATTAATTTCTCGAGCAGCAGCTAGCATGCTCAATTGGGAAATTAATCCATAAATGTACAAATGTTTTTGATGCGGGTGAACCACTTCTCTTGGCCATTCACAGCAGCTCCAAGCAAAAGGTAGTGATTCAAAATGCATGCCTGGGGCATTCAAATTTTCATCAGAGCCACGTTGCTGATGTATACGGTAAAAACCACCCGCTACATATTTACCCCATAAATAAATGACAGGCTCTGCTACATAAGCAGATGGCCCAAAAGTTTCAAAAGTATAAACCCCCTCTTGCACGATGACACGATGAACGGGTGCTCCACCTTTCATTTTAGCCATGGTTGTGCGCTGCTTGCGATTCAACTGAGCAAGCTCATCTGTGTTTCGCACTGTCATAACTGCCATACCATGCGTGCCAGCATCAGCTTTTACAATGGCAAAAGGCTGCTGCTTTACTTTGTATTCATCATATTTTTGCTGCACATCATTTAGCAGGGCTTGGGTATGTGCCATTAAACAATCGATACCTTCACTTCGCATAAAATCAATTTCACCACAATGTCGAAACAACGGCGTAAACAACCATGAATCTAAGCCCAACAAATTGGCAAATTCTTGGGTTACTTCTGCGTAATAATTAAAATGGCCTGATTTTAAACGTTGGTGCCAACCTAATTCCGCTGGCGGCACAATCGGTGTTTTTGCATTAACCAATATACTTGGAATACCTTCCGATAAATCGTTATTCAGTAAAATGAAATCGGGTATAAAGCCATCAACTTTTAATATATCGTCTACCCGCTCTAACGGCTCAATCAAGACCTTGCCACCACTAGGCACTTCAATATTTAAAGGCTGTGAAATCTCTTGATTGAGCGACCCCACTCGCACCTCAAACCCAGCACGATGCAAAATATCGAGCAGCGCTTTTATATTTTCCCAATAAAATAAATTACGGGTGTGATTTTCTGGCACCAAAATAATTTTTTTTGCTGCCGGCATAAATTCTGAAATAGTTTTTTGAGCTGCTGCAACCACCTCAGCTAAAAAGTTGGCATTCAGATTATTAAAACCAGCAGGATAAAGATTCATATCGACTGGCGCTATTTTAAAGCCGGCATTACGCATGTCGACCGACCCATAAAGAGGCGGTGGCGTTTTTTGCCATTGAGCAATAAACCAATCACGTATTTCACTTTGCTTTTGCTGCAACGTCTGCTCAAGCAACGATAGCACACCAAAATCTGAGGTGAGTGAAATAGGTGAAACCATATTTGAATCCATGCGAATATCCTATTCGCTTTCTAGCTTCATCTTGAGCGTTACTCTACATTCGAAGCTTTAGCGAGAAATATTTGTTGCCCTACTTCGCCAACGATTCGCTTTTCAGCCAATTCGCGGCCTTCACTATTAAAAAATAAAAATGTAGGAGGAGCTACCACATTATAGCGTTTTAATAATTCATTATCGAATGCATTATTGCTGGAAACGTTAGCTCTCAACAAAACATAAGACTGTAAAGCTTGTTGCACTTCGGGCTTTGATAAAACAGTTTTTTCTAATGCACGACATGACTCACACCAATCTGCATAAAAATCTAAGACGACTGGCTTTTTGTTTTGTTTGGCTTCTTGGAAAAGCTGATTTAATTGCTGCATATTTTTAATTTCAGTAAAAGCCAGACGAGAAGTTTCTTGCCTTAATACCCATTTCTCAAAGGGGTATAAAGGGCTTGTATAGTCTAAAGCGACCCCGACGAACAAAGTAAAACCATAAACTAACAATACCGTGCCCATGGCATAAGCATTACGACGCCCGCGCAAAGATAATTCTTCCGTAAAGAAAAAGCAGTAAACAGCACCTGCCATAAACAAGGCTGCCCACATGAATAAAGACAAGCCTTCCGGCATAATGCGTGAAGCCATCCATATCGCCATACCCAATAACATAAAGCCAAAGATTTTTTTAATGGCCTCCATCCAAGGGCCGCTTTGAGGAAGATATTTGCCTGCTGAAAAACCAACGGCTAATAAAGGCAACCCCATGCCTAAACCCAAAGCAAATAAAGCACTGCCACCCAGCCATAGATTGCCGGTTTCAGTAACATAGGTTAAAACACCGACTAAAGGCGCAGTCACACACGGTGAAACTACTAACGTGGATAGGCAACCCATAAGAAATACCCCCGCGTAGGTACCTGCCTGAGGCTTCTGCTGCCAACCCATTATTTTTTGCTGCAAACGAGCGGGCAAACTAACGTCAAACCAACCCAACATCGATGCTGCCAACATGACAAAAAGCAAACTAAAACTGCCAATGACCCAGCCGTTTTGCAAAGAAGCTTGAACACTACTCCCCAACCAAGCAATAGCTATACCCGCTATAGCATAAGTTACTGCAACACCTAAGACATAACTTAAAGAAAGAAAAAAAGCTTTAGTATTATTTTTTTGATGTTTCCCAATAATGATACTCGATAAAATGGGGATCATTGGCAAAGAGCAAGGCGTGAAGGCTAGCAACATGCCTAATCCTAAAAAGCATAACCAAATCACCCAAAGATTATGGCTACCCATAAAATCTTTTGCAGCTGCTTGATCGTTTAAAAGGTCTGACGATGTATTAGCGGTCGGCAACCCTCGGCCATCTTGAATGGTTAACAAAGGAGCCTGCTCTAAGCCTGCTTGAGCAAAAGGGAAAGAAAGCTGGATAACTTTTTTCACCGGAGGATAACAAAAACCGCTGCTTGAGCAGCCTTGATATTTAACCGTAATAGAATAATTGGCCTTGGCTGCCAATGGCATAGAGACATGCACTAATCCTTCGTAGACGCGCGACCCGTGATTTAGATGCGCTTTTGGCCACCCCGTCGCCTTGACATTCGGGCTACTCTCAATTTTGAATTTATCTTGGTAAAGATAATAACCGGGCGTTATTTTCCACTCTAAAGCTAATCTATTATTTTTTTCTAAAAATGTAGTAAAAACAAAGGCCTCGCTAGCAGGAAGTGGCTTTTCCTCGCCATGAGCAACGGTTATTAGAATAAAGCTTAGAATTAGAAGTATGATTTTCTGCATAGGTTTTTCACCTGAATTAAGAGCAGCTAGGATAATCGATTTTGGCTTATTTATAAACCATAACCCCTCCTTACCTTGACACCCCCGTTTTCTCTATATATTTTTAGCACTCTGCCCTTGAGACTGCCAAAGTAGTCCCCATATAGGTAGGTATCACTTTATTAACCGCTATTAAGGAGAAATGTGACTATGAGCAAAAACTCTCCCAAG
>CAZXFO010000102.1:0-3296 GCA_964639745.1 uncultured Coxiellaceae bacterium
CTTTATATAAGTGAATAGCTTTTTCTTCATTCTTAGGCAGTTGATCAGCGCCCTTGTAATACAATCTCGCCAAATTTTTAGCGGCGAATTTGAATACATTTTGATGAGATCTTGATCCAGCTTTGGTGCGGTTTTTAGGATTGTCAAATTCCATAGCTTGCTCAAAATACCTTACCCCTAGAGGGATGTTTTGTTTTATACCTAATCTACCCTGACTATAAAATAAACCCAATAGATTGCACGCATTAGCATTTTTCATATTTGCTGCTTTAGTAAAATACTCAACAGCATTTTGCGCATTAACTTCTCCTCCTAAGCCATCTTGCCAATAATATCCTAAAGAACATAGACAGTTATCATCGTTTGACGCGGCTCCTCTAAGCCAGAAGTTATAAGCTTTTTTAGCATCTTTTTTCACGTGTTGATCTGACAAGTAAATAGAACCTAATCTTCCTAAAGCTTCAGGCTCATTAGCATCAGCTAACTTATTTAAAAGCTTCAAGCCTTTTTTAATGTACCGCTTAGCATTTTCACCACAAAACAAAATTTCGATAATGCTATATTTAAAATCTTGTCCAAGGATAGCTTCTTCATCTTGCTCAATCAGCGCATCAAATGCTTTCTCTTTGGTTGCATAGTCAAATGATAAGCCTTTTAAACCGTGAGAAGAACCAACAATTAAAAACTGAGCTACAATATGCCCATTTTCAGCAGCATTTGTTAAATTGACTTTTGCCTCTGCAAAATTTTTTGCCGCTAAGGCTTCGCAGAATAAAAAGAATTGTGCGTTTCCAGAACCGTTGTTAGCTGCTTTTTTCAGCCAGCTTAAACCTTTTTTCTTGTCTTGAGTAACGCCCATCATACCTAGATAATAAGCTAACCCAAGGTTACTTTGACCATCGGGGTCACCCAACTCTGCTGCACGTTGTAAATAATAAAAGGATTTATGAAGATCAGTAGTGACAACCTGTCCTTTTTGATATTCAACGCTCAAATTAAAAGCAGCGACACAATCGCCAATCTGCTCAGCTTTCTCCCACCATTGAATAGCTTGAGAGTAATCAACTTTTACACCCAAACCATGGTAAAAAGCACAACCTAATTTGCGAGCAGACTCGGCTTGACCATGGTGTGCTGCTTTTAAAAAATATTTATGCGCAAAAACATAATCGACCGGGGTTCCAATACCTTTCCAATAAATATTTCCAACTGTAAACTCTGCTAGCACATAATCTTGATCTGCTGAATTTGTAAAAAGCTCGATAGCTTTTTCATCGTTTTGCCTAACACCCTTACCGATAAAATAACGACCGCCCAATTCATATTGTGCAAGACAATTTTTACTCTCTGCTAATTGAGAATATATTTGTGCCGCCTTTTTATAGTCTGGCTCGGTGCCTAAGCCATTGTCATAGCATATCGCAAGCGGCAAAAGATCTTCCGTATCACCCTTTTCAGAATTTGCTTTTATCGTTTCAAAATTATCTTTTAGATATTCCTTTACCCCATTATTTAAAAAAGCTCTAAAGGGGTCCCGAATGGGCATATCGCTTTTTACATCAATTTCATAATAGCCATCAAATTCTTGTATATGAGAAATACCGCCTTCTACCTCTTTCAACCACTCTTTAAAGTTTTTATATAAAGTGCCACGCTCCCCTTGTGCGTTAACATGATTACCTCGACCCGTTACAAAACGAATTTTCTGTTGACCTAAAAGTGGGGCATCTTTAATTCTGGCAATGACAGCCTTTTTTGCTTTCTCAACCGAAAAGCCATGTAGGTCAACCATCAATATTTGTTCAGGCTGATGCGCTTCTAAAAGAGAATTCATCACATGGGCAGCTGTTGAGCTTTTGTTTTCAGCGGGGGCTCTAAACATTCACATTCTCCTCTTATTCAGCCAAAAATATAAAATAATTTTCTCAAAATTGATATGAACCAATCGCTTAAATCAGCTAATTTTACGTAATTTTTGGTATATTTGAATATATTTTACCCACCGCAATTTGACTTGATATAAGCAAACACTTAGAGTTTATGCTTCAAACCACCTAGGAATGTTATGCACTATCTAGCCGCTTATCCAGAAACGGTAAAAAGCTTACTTACAGAAGGAATTCTTCCTCCAGTAGTGCCCGCATGGATTGGCATAGATAAAATAGTTTGCACCCACAAATCACTTGATTGCTTGAAGCTAGGTAAGCATCGCCAAGACCAAACATTTATATTAGCTCTCGACTTGCCCAGCACAATAAATTCGACTCAGGAGCTGATTACATTAACAAAAATTGAAATTAGCTGGGTAAAACAAATTTATGTGTCTACGCCAAGGAGTTCAAAACTTTTTAATAAGCTTCTAACAGAACATTCTTTTAATGTACTAATAGAACCAAAATTTTTTGCTGCTAATAGCCCCTCGCAGGCAAAAAGAATTAGAGATTTAGAGGAAAAGCAGCCTGAACCTGAGGTCAAACCTAATTCTTCAAACACAGCGACAATCGTCAATAACACAACAGTCAATACCTTGCTTAATGTCGAGAGGGATATATATCAAAATGCTGAAGCAGTGCATCGTATATCAAGCTATGATGAGCATATTAAGCTCTTAGAAATAGTATTTCGCTTTGCCCAAAAGAGTATTTTAATCACGAGCTTTACACTTAACCAAGAGACTTTAGAAAAAGCAAAGCTATTTCAACTTATAATACAAGCTACCAAAAGAAGGGTTAAAATATACATTTATTACAATGATCAAAAACACCTAACAACCGATATTATCAATTTTCTTAAAGACCACGGTGTATCTTTTGATTACGCGTTTACTCATAGCAAACTATTAGTAATGGATAGGAAATTGGTAGCAGCGGGTTCTTGTAATTGGTTATCAATGGTTAATTCCAAATTTCCAGAAAGTGCTGAAGGTTCGCTCATTATCCAAGGCGATTGCAATGATCTAATTGAAGATATTTGGAGCCACTTGAGATTTTATCGCAACCTTCAGTTTGACAACTCGGGAGCCATTAACAAGTTTTTAAGAAACCCTGATAATGATTGCCGTCTAATCTATGATATCGATTCACAGAACCAAATAGGTTATATTCCTTCTCTCAACGAGCACTTAGATTTTTTACAAGAAGCCTTTGAGAACGCTAAAAAAAGAATAATCCTGTGCTCACCTTTTATTTCATGCAGCGGAAATTATAAAGAAGATCTTGATTATCAGCTTATCAGGAAAGCCTTGAACAGAGGATTGGAGATTTTCATTGTTAGCATGGAAGATTCACCTTACTATA
>CAZXFO010000103.1:0-7631 GCA_964639745.1 uncultured Coxiellaceae bacterium
ATAACGGGTGGAGAGGCAGCGAGGTTTTTAGCAACTATTAAAGAGTACTTACAAAAATTATGAATGGCTATTTTGTAACAGGTACAGATACTGATGTCGGTAAAACAGTCGTCTCAGCTGTGTTGACTTATATTTTGCGTGCTTGTTATTGGAAACCTATTCAAAGTGGCATAGCCGACAGTATTCCAGATATTGAGACTGTGCGGCAGCTCACAGAATTTTCTGCGGAACATTTTCACCCTTCTACTTATATGTTAAAGGCCAGTTTAGCTCCTGAACAAGCTGCTACCAAAGAAGGAATTATGATTGATATTGGCCGTTGTCAGCCGCCAATAACTGATAAGCCATTAATAGTTGAAGGGGCGGGTGGCATTTATGTTCCTTTAAATGATTCACAAATTATGTTGGATTTAATAAAGAAACTAAATTTACCGGTGATTATTGTAGCGAGGGGAACATTAGGAACTATTAATCATACTTTGCTGACAATTGAAGGACTACGGCAGAATAACATACCCATACATGGTATAGTTTTTAATGGAAAATTAAACCCAGCTAATCAAAAAGCAATTGAAAAATGGGGTCAAGTTAAGACTTTATTTCATGTCCCGTTGTTAGATAAAATTGATGCCCCAACTGTACAACGGTGGATATATGAATTTACTTTCGCTTCGTGATCAGGCTGCTATTTGGCACCCTTTTACTCAGCATTATATTAGCCCAACACAGTTACCATTTGTAAAAGGTGAAGGCGCCTATCTTTTTGATCAAGAAGGAAAAAGATATTTAGATTTAATCTCATCGTGGTGGGTCAACATCCATGGCCATGCCAATCCTGTTATAGCGAAAGCTATATATGAACAAGCCTTACAATTAGAGCATGTTGTCTTCGCTGGTTTTACCCACGAACCTGCAATAGCTTTAGGGGAGCAACTGCTTAAATTGTTGCCCGGATTTGGCAAAGTGTTTTATTCGGACAATGGGTCTACATCCATTGAGGTTGCCATTAAAATGGCCTATCAATATTGGCAAAATCGTGGTGAAAAGAAATCCCGCTTCCTCGCATTTGAAGGAGGCTATCATGGTGATACCATGGGTTCAATGTCACTAGGGCGATCATCTCATTATTTTCGCGTCTTTGAAGACTTACTCTTTTCTGTTGATATAGCTCCTTTCCCAGCGACTTGGCAAGAAGATGGCAATATATTTGAAAAAGAGCATCAGGCTTTAGCTACCATCGAAAATTATTTTAAAAATTACTGCAAAGAATTGGCTGCAATCATTATCGAGCCTCTTATTCAAGGTGCAAGCGGCATGCGTATATGCCGAAGCGAATTTCTGCGAGGGCTAGAAAGCTTAGCTAAACAATACGGTGTGTTAGTGATTTATGATGAGGTCATGACGGGCTTTGGTCGAACCGGTGAACTATTTGCTTGCAAAAAGGCAGGCACACAACCCGATATAATTTGCTTAGCAAAAGGGATTACGGGAGGGTTTTTGCCCTTAGCAGTTACCATATGCCAGGAATATATTTATCAAGGTTTTTTAAGCAATAATATTCAACAAGCTTTAACCCATGGTCATTCATATACAGCTAATCCTTTAGGGTGTGCAGCTGGATTAGCCTCTTTACAGTTATTATTAAAGCCAGAGACAGATAAAAAAATAAAAACTATAGCAAACGTCCACACCGCGGGCTTACTCAGCTTGAAAAAAATTCCTATTGTCGAAAAAATTCGTCAATGCGGTACAATAGCTGCTTTTGATATTGCGACGCCTATATCTTATGGGTCGGCAGAAAGCCAAAGAATTCGTGAGCAATTTTTGGAGTATGGGCTTTTAATTCGACCATTAGGCAATGTTATATATTTACTACCGCCGTATTGTACGGAAATAGCAGATCTTGAATCTGCTTATAAAGCAATAACCGAAATTTTAACTCAAAGCTTAGAAGCAGCTTAACAAAAGGATACAAAATGATTGCAAATTCTCAAGTAGCTCCTGCTCAATGGAGCGTTCCTAAAGCACTAGAACTTTTTCAAAAACCATTTATGGATTTGATTTACCAAGCACATACCATCCATCGTAAGCATTTTCCGCAAATGGATATGCAGTTAAGCACTTTGTTAAACATAAAAACTGGCGGTTGCCCTGAAAATTGTCATTATTGCCCACAAGCGGCTCGATATCACACCGGGGTTAAAGCAGAGAAGCTCATGGATGCTACTGAAATTACCAAACAAGCTGCTTGCGCTAAAGAAGCCGGAGCTACTCGTTTTTGTATGGGGGCCGCCTGGCGGGAATTAAAGGATCGTGATGTACCTAAAGTGGCTGAAATCGTTAAGCAGGTGAAAGGACTAGGTCTTGAAACTTGCATGACTTTAGGCATGCTAACCGAAAGCCAAGCCCAAGCGCTTAAGGAAGCAGGGTTAGATTATTATAACCATAATTTAGATACATCCCCTGAGCATTATTCTGAAATTATTTCAACACGAACTTATACGGACAGATTAAATACCTTAAATCATGTTCGCGATTCTGGCATGAAAGTTTGTTGCGGGGGTATAGTTGGGTTAGGGGAGACACGTGAAGATCGTGCTGGAATGCTAACTGTATTGGCTAATATGGATCCCTATCCTGAGAGCGTTCCCATCAATCAGCTCGTTCCGGTACCAGGCACGCCGCTTGAAGGTGCTGACCCTATGGATCCGTTTGAGTTTATAAGGACTATTGCTGTAGCTCGTATCATGATGCCTAAAGCCCGGGTACGTCTTTCTGCTGGTAGAACACAAATGTCTGATGAATTACAGGCTTGGTGTTTTATGGCTGGAGCCAATTCCATTTTTTATGGAGAAAAATTATTAATGACAGAGAATCCCGAAATGGAGCATGACCAAGAGTTATTGAGAAGATTAGTGATTAAAACAGCTCAAGGTTAATGTAATCATGCCCGCTCAAGCGGGCATCTGATGACTTATTGCTTACCCTCTTCGCCTGGAGACCACATTTGTTTAGCTAAAGCAAAATATTTCTCGATAAAGCCAAAAATAGTCTTAGTAATCTCAGCAGCATCTTCTGCATAAAGTTGGTCAATATCATTATCAGACAAACCTGTTAATCGCTTTATAGCCCAATAAGTTTGCTTTTCTGGACTAATAGCCTGCATCTCCTTGATGTGGCCGTAACGCATTCTCTCAACCTCAACGTATTCGCGAGCAAACCCCTCAGGTTGATTTTCCTTAGTATTCAGGTCTGGAAATACCGTAGGGGATGATAATTTGATGCGAACATTGTTATCAGACATATTCTAGCCTCAAGATATATTTATTATATGTTACATAAGCTTAAAGCAAAGCTCACGCTATTTTTTTCGGTAGTCCTGGTTGCTCTAATTCATGCATCAGGTCAGCCTTTAAAAACTCAGCAACTTGATCCACAGCTTGCTGATCGCGCCTATCTGGAAACCCGCTTTTAACTCGTTGCACCATAAAATCATAAGAGAATTTTTTATCGCGGCCTAAGCTAACGTCTTCCCTGAAGAATCGATAGGGGTCAGCTGTTTTTCTAGCCCGCTTTGAAGCTCTCACGTATTCATTAAACTTATCTTCAAGCTCACCAATAGTTCTTTCCGTGGGAGTATGACCTAGTGCGAGGACCTTGCGAGCTTCTGAAAATAAACTTAGGCCAGCCTGAGTAAAGACCGAGCGTTTTTCAGCTTTTTGGGCTGCTTCAGAAATTATTTGATCGTCTAATTCTTCTTCCGAATCTTGCGGGAAATGACCAAATACCGTGAGTGCATTTTTCAGTTCAGCAAAGCGCTTATTTATCCTATCTACTGGGTCGTTGACATCATAAGTCACCGGCGAAATTAAGCGGCTGAATTGACGTAAACTACCAATGGTTAGAGCTGATAATAATTTTAATGAACCATAAATGACGGGTGCGATGATAAAGCGAGCTAGACCGTACAGAGCTAAACTGACCGCATGGAATACATTCACTTTGCTAAAGAAATTGCCTAGTCCTGATTCTTCACATCGAGCTAAAGCTAACTTATGGTAGTCTTCCATGGTCTTAATACCATTAATTTTTTTATCATAAGTTTTTCTATGCTCAATTAAATTTCCTATGCGATGCTTGTGATAAGCAAAGCGGTGTTAATTTGATTTAGAAAATCCTATAAAGGCAAGAGGTAGAGCAATAGCGCCCATTGCTAGCGAAGCAGTAGTGCTTAAAGCCATGCCAATACAATCACAGAAATCCCACCAAGATTTTATTCCTGCTTGAGCCTTGTTTTTACTTTCATTAAAGTTTTCAGGTGTTTGTGCTCCAAATAGGTTTCCTATTCGAGCGAAAGCAACCTTAATAGCGGCCAAGTTACGGGAAGAAAGACCAGATAACCGGCCAATAGATTCAATCGCAGCTAAGCCCGAAGCAATTCCTGCTCCAATGCCAAATATAACCGCTGAAAAACCTAATCCACCGGTAGCAAGCCCGATACAGTCCATACCGTCCATCCAATTTCTTGGTTTCTCAAAAGCGATATCTAAATGTTCTTTAAAGTCAGCTTTCGAATAGGATGCTTTTGTCCATCGTTTTAATAAATACCCTGCGCTATGCCAGGCTAATGCAACTTCAGCACTAGCTCGCAAAGAAAGCCCAGCTGCCCGCAGAACAGATTCCAGAATATCTTTGCCAAAAGCTAAAGCAGCGCCGACTGTTAAAATAGCTCCTGAGACGATTAAACCACCTGTATATAAGCCAATACAATTAACGCCATCCCAAAAACTAGTCGGAGGTTTAAACATTTCTTTAAGATGGTATTTAGCAGCTTCTTTATCAAAATTTTGTTCACGCCAATTTAAGAGGTAGCCGGCACATTGCCATGCCAGCATAATTTCATGTGCAACTCTGTTAGAAAATCCCAGGGCTCTACCTGCTACTTCTATCGTAAATAAGCTGCCAGCAATAGCTATACCGCTTGCAAAAACTAAACTTGATATGGCTAAGCCGCCGGTTGCAAGGCCAACGCAATTTGAAATGTCTCGCCAATCTTGCCAAGATTTAATAGGAGCAAACATTTTTTTGTAAGCATCATTAAAATCTTCATGTGAATAGCTATTAAACCAACGCTGCAAGAAATAACTTGCTGCGACGGCTGCTAATTTGATTTCGGCAGCGCTGCGTTTTGATATACCTAAAGCACGACCAGTTGCTTCAAAACCTACGCCTGCTATAGTAATAGCTAATGCGCCAGTGACTTCAAGCGCTGCAATTAGACCCGGTATAGTTAAAAAGCTTAAGCGGTCAGCAACATCCCACACATCGCCACGAAAAGTTTTAAGAGCTTTTTCATCTGAGCCAGCAAAATAAGGTCCACCAAAGAGTTTCTGAGTATAAGTCGACATATTAGCCGCACGTTTCCCAGCCGCTTTAATAATATGCTTGCCGTAGGTGGAGAAGCCCAAAGTTCGTTGCAAGAATTCCCCTGAGCCTAAAGTTGCTGCTAAAGCAACGCCGCTGATTCCGATTATAGAGGAAACAACAAGTCCTCCCGTTATGAAGCCAGGAAGATCAGCTATGTCCCATAAAGTTTTAACCGGAGTACTGATGTCTTTTAGGTGAGCTGCAGTTACTTTTTTATATTCTGCTTCGTATGCTGCTTTATTAACATCAGTAACTAGCCAGCGCTTGAGAAGATTCTTGCTTTGGTGATAAGAAAGAGCGGTTTGATGCTTAACTCGGTTAGAAAAACCTAGCATTCTCGCTGCAGTTTCAATACTACCAGCAGCCAGTGTCAAAGAAATTGCAGAGGTTATTTCTAATCCAGCAATTAAGCCAGGAATAGTCATTAATGCTGCGCGATCTAAACCTTCCCACGCGTTTTGTGGAGTAGAGAAAATAACTTTCTCATGCTCTTTTATGTTATTTTTATCATAATAACCAAATAGTCGTTCTGTATAGCGAGACATAATATTGGCTGAGCGTTTGCTGGCTGCTTGGATAATAGCCCTACCGTAATCAGAAATTCCTGTAAAACGGCCGATACTTTCACCCGTAAAGCCAATGGCAGTAATCAGACCTGCAGACATCAGTTCGAGGCTAACTATAGCACCAGGAATGGTAATTAGGGCTGTGCGATCGGCTATGTCCCATAAATTTTTAGGAGGATTTGTTATCTTCTTTTCTCTTACAGCGATATCAGTTTTTTGATAATTACCAAAAAGCTTTTGTGAATATTTAGACAAGTTAGCTGCACGCATGCCACCTGTTATTACAACATTTTTACTGTATTCAGAAATGCCCAATGCGCGACAAGTCACTTCAAGAATACTTAAAGCAGTAGCAACGGTTGCGCCACCTATTAATAATAGGCTTGAAATAGCTAGGCCGCCCGTTCCAAGTCCAATAATATCCATGCCATCCATAAAATTTGTGGGTGTTGCTTTCAATACTTTAAGATGAGGTTGTAACGCTTCAGAAAAATCTTTTTTGCCTTCACCTGTCCAACGCTTTAATAGATAACGAGCACTTAAATATGCTGCTTGGATTTCATGGTTAGAACGGTCTGAAAGGCCAAGGGCTCGTCCAGTTGTTTCACCTGCTCCAGCAATTAGAGTAATGCTAGCTGCTCCAGCAATTTCTACTGCAGCAATTAAGCCGGGGATAGTGAAAAGGGCTAGACGATCTGCTACTCCCCAACCATCGTCTGGGAATGAAGCCACTACTTGATGATTTGCTTGGATTGAATCTTGGCTGTATTCTTTACCAAAAAGCTTTTTAGTATAACGAGACATATTAACTGCACGTTTACCTGCAGCTTTAATGACATGGCCGCTATAGGTGGTTAAACCCAATACTCGTCCAGTTAATTCTAATGAGCCAATAGCTGTAGCAATGGTTGCGCCGCCTATTACTATAGCGCTGGAAAGCGCAACGCCACCTGTTGCAAGCCCAATAAATTCTATGCCATCACGCAAGCCTTTAGGCTGCTTAAAAATTTTATCTAAATGCTCGGCGTAATTAGGTTTATAAGTTGGAAACCAATGTGTGAAAAAGGTTCCTGTATAATTAGCAGCATAACAAACTAAATGGTAAGCACGCGGAGTGAGCCCTATGACTTTAGCTCCTACTTCAGCAGTGGCTAGGGTGGTAGCGACAATTGCTCCGCCCGTTATGATAAGAGTTGATGCTGCTAAGCCGCCAGTGAAAAGCCCGATATAATCTAGACCTTCCTTAAATGAGGTGGGTCTTGCAAAAGCTGTTCTAGCAAGTGGCGGAATATTGTCCCAATGATATTTATTTTCTGTGTTTCGCCAAGGGTTAAAAAACAAACTGGCCAGGCCACTAGCTGCAGCAATTTCGTAACTTACGCGAGAGCTAAAACCGAGAGCTCGCCCCGATACTTCTAAAGCAGTACAAGACCCTGCAATCACTGCGCTACCGCAAATCATAACTGCAGATAAGGCTAACCCACCGGTAGCTAAGCCAATACAATCCATGCCTTCCCATAAACTCTTAGGAAGGGCAAGAGCTTTATTTACATCATTTTTTTTGAATTCGTAATCAATGTCAAACCAAGGTGACAAAGATAAAATAGCACCGGCAGCATTAGCCGCCAAACGAAGTTC